>NZ_JBVJGW010000018.1:166236-183289 GCF_055587105.1 Streptomyces sp. NPDC048461
CCCCGCCGCGCGGCCCCCCCGGGGGGGGGGGGGGGGGCCCCCCCACCCCCCCCCCCCCCCCCCCCCCCCCCCCCCACCCCCCCCCCCCCCCCCGGGCGGGGCCCCCCCCCCCCGCCCGGGGCTCCGGCCACACTCATACGCTCACGTGCACGCTCACGCGGCTACGACATTCACCGCTTCCGCAGGCGCCTTGATGGTCACCCGCTCCGGTCCGCCCGTGACCGAAGCCATGGAGACCGAATTGAGCATCGGGCGGACCGGTACGCTCACCGGTTCGCTTGCCGCGGCCGACTGTGCCAGCTCGGCCAGCGACAGTTCGTCGCTGACTTCGCGCATCAGCTCGGACATCCGTACGTCCAACGCGTCGCAGATCGCGGAGAGCAACTCGGAGGATGCCTCCTTCTGCCCCCGCTCCACCTCGGAGAGATAGCCGAGCGAAACTCGGGCCGACGAGGAGACTTCGCGCAGAGTACGGCCCTGGCGCTGGCGCTGCCGACGCAGCACGTCACCCAGCAGGCGACGGAGCAGAATCATCGGTGGCTCCCTCCTCTGACCGTGTAGCCGCATCCTTCACGCCCCACCGTACCGCCTCGCGCCGCGGCCGTGCGGGGAGCGATGTCGTGTTCACTCAGGGCTGCAAACATCAAATCCCCCCGTTCTGTTCCGTATCCTGCCTCCGCGCATTCTCGCGGAGTTGGCTTGAGAGGAGTTCGAGCACTGTGCGTGCACTCTCCTTACGAATTTCCGTACGGGAGCCGTTCAACCTCAGCCGGGCCGTTTTCCTGCCCTCCGGACCTGACACGGAGACGAAGACGGTGCCCACCGGTTGGCCGTCCTGCGGGTCCGGACCGGCCACTCCGGTGGTCGCGATCCCCCACGAAGCGCCCATGACCCGGCGCACCCCGGCCGCCATCTCCTCGGCGACCTGCGCGTTCACCGCGCCCTCGGCCGCGAGCAGCCCCGCGTCCACGCCCAGGACGCGGTGCTTGAGCTCGGTGGCGTACGCCGTCACGGAGCCGCGGAAGGACCGGGAGGCCCCGGGGACGGCGGTGAGCTCGGACGCGACCATGCCGCCGGTCAGCGACTCCGCGACGGCGAGCGTCTGGTCACTCTCGGCGAGCATGCGCAGCACCTCCGTGGCCACTGCGGCCACGTCGGCCCCCGCGGTCCCCGGGACCGCAGCGTCCGAAAGTTCCCCCGCCGCCTGCGTCACCGTGCGGCCCGCTCCGCGGCGATGCCCGTCCGGCGCAGGACGAGGGCCTGGCGGATGTAATCCAAACCGGTGACGACGGTCAGCACGACGGCGAGCGCCATCACCCAGAAGCGCAGGGTCGCCAGCGGTCCGGTCAGCGCGAGGACGTACATGCCCACGGCCGTGCCCTGGGCCAGGGTCTTCATCTTGCCGCCCCGGCTGGCCGGAATCACTCCGTGCCGGATCACCCAGAAGCGCAGCAGCGTGATCCCGAGCTCGCGTCCGAGGATCACTCCGGTCACCCACCAGGGCAGGTCACCCAGCCAGGACAGGCAGATCAGCGCGGATCCCATGATCGCCTTGTCGGCGATCGGGTCGGCGATCTTGCCGAAGTCCGTGACCAGGTTGTACGTGCGGGCCAGGTGTCCGTCGAAGATGTCCGTGATCATGGCGACGGCGAACGCCGCCCACGCCCACGCCCGCCAGACGGGGTCGTACCCGCCGTCGGCGAGCAGCAGCAGGACGAATCCCGGCACCAGTACGAGCCGGATCATCGTCAGGATGTTGGCGATGTTCCACAGGCTGGCCTGATTGACGGCCGCAGTCCCGAGCTTTGCGCCGGGCACGGGCCGGCGGCCGGTCCCGCCCGCCGCAGGTGCCGGGACTCCGGTCATCCGGCCGCCTCCTCGAACTCCAGGCCCAGGGGCTCGGCCACCAGGTCCACGCCCAGGGTGCCGACCACCTTCGCCGTGACGATGCGCCCCGGGACCAGGCCGGTGCCGTCCGTGAAGACGACCTGCCCGTCGGTCTCGGGAGCCTGGTGGGCGGCGCGTCCGTAGGCGCCCTCGCCCTCCTCCGCCTCGTCGAGCGGTACGACCGTCTCGACGAGTACCTCCAGGGTCTCCCCGATCCGCTCTTCCGCGCGCTGCGAGGTGAGCTCCTCGGCGAGGCGCTGCATGTGGGCGAGGCGCTCGGCGATGGTCTCGGCGTCGAGCTTGTTCTCGTAGGTGACGGCTTCGGTGCCGTCCTCGTCTGAGTAGCCGAAGACGCCGATGGCGTCCAGCCGCGCGTGGGTGAGGAAACGCTCCAGCTCGGCGAAGTCCGACTCCTTCTCGCCGGGGAAGCCGACGATGAAGTTGGACCGGACGCCGGCCTGCGGGGCCTTGGTGCGGATGGTGTCGAGCAGCTCCAGGAACCGGTCGGTGTCACCGAAGCGGCGCATGGCGCGCAGCACGTCGGGGGCCGAGTGCTGGAACGACAGGTCGAAGTACGGGACGACCTTGGGGGTCGAGGTGAGGACGTCGATCAGGCCGGGCCGCATCTCGGCGGGCTGGAGGTAGCTGACGCGGACGCGCTCGATGCCGTCGACCGCGGCGAGCTCCGGCAGCAGGGTCTCCAGCAGGCGGATGTCGCCGAGGTCCTTGCCGTACGAGGTGTTGTTCTCGGAGACCAGCATGACCTCCTTGACGCCCTGCTCGGCCAGCCAGCGGGTCTCGCCCAGTACGTCGCTGGGGCGGCGGGAGATGAAGGAGCCGCGGAAGGACGGGATGGCGCAGAAGGAGCAGCGCCGGTCGCAGCCGGAGGCCAGCTTCACCGAGGCCACGGGGCTCTTGTCCAGGCGGCGGCGCAGGGGCGCGCGCGGCCCGGAGGCGGGCGCGAGGCCGTCGGGGAGGTCGGCCGGAGCGGGAGCGGGCTCCTGGGCGTGGCCGGGGAGGGCGACCGCGGTGTCCTGGCGCTCGGCGGGGCTGATCGGCAGCAGCTTGCGCCGGTCGCGCGGGGTGTGGGAGGCGTGGATGCCGCCGTTGAGGATGGTCTGCAGGCGGTCGGAGATGTCGGCGTAGTCGTCGAATCCGAGCACGCCGTCCGCCTCGGGGAGCGCTTCGGCGAGTTCCTTGCCGTAGCGCTCGGCCATACAGCCGACGGCGACGACGGCCTGGGTCCTGCCCTGATCCTTGAGATCGTTGGCTTCCAGCAGGGCGTCTACGGAGTCCTTCTTGGCGGCTTCGACGAAGCCGCAGGTGTTGACGACGGCTACGTCCGCGTTCGCGGCGTCCTCGACGAGCTCCCAGCCATCCGCCGCCAAGCGGCCTGCGAGCTCCTCCGAGTCCACCTCGTTACGGGCGCAGCCAAGAGTGACAAGGGCGACGGTACGGCGTTCGGGCATGGACTCAAGACTACTTCGTCCCGGCGGCGGCCCCCGCCCACTCCCCCCACGACAAGATCCCCGGGGTGCGGCGCAGCACCCCGGGGATCCCGGATCGAACGTTCCGCCCGGAGGCGGCCCTGGTCAGCCCGCCTGCGGCTGCCCCTGGGAGGGGTCTTCCCTGGTGTAGGTGAGACGTTCCACCTGGCCGGGCTGGAAGTCGTCCTTGATCTCCTTGCCGTTCACGAAGAGCTTCACGGCCCCGGCGTCGCCGAGCACGAGGTCGACGGACTCCTTGTCGGTGAACGTCTTGGACTGGCCCTGGGTGAGGGTGCCGTCGAAGAGGAGACGGCCGCTGTGGTCCTTCGCGGAGATCCAGCTCTCGCCCGTGTCCGCCGTCAGGACGACCGTGACGAGGTCCTTGGGCGCGGCGGCGATGGCGCTGTCCGAAGGCGCCGGCGTGGGCGCCTTCGGGCTCGGAGAGGCTTGCGGGGGCTGGGGCGCCGGCTGCTTGCCGCCGGACTGCTTGGGTGCGGGCTGCGGGGCGGCGGAACCTTCCGCCACCGGCTGCTTGGCCTTGTCGTCGCCGCCGCCGAAGGCGGTGAACCCGACGAAGCCGATCACGGCGACGATGGCGGCGACCATGGCGGCGGTCCAGTTGGGCCGCTGCCTCTCGGGGCGGATGCGCTCGGCTTCGAACATGGGCGCGGCGGGGGTGGGTGCCGGCCGGCCGCCGTGGGCCGCGTCGTAGCTCTCGATCAGGGGTTCCGGATCGAGGTGGACGGCGCGGGCGAGCGTACGGATGTGGCCGCGGGCGTATACGTCGCCGCCGCAGCGCGTGAAGTCGTCCTCTTCGATCGCGTGCACGATCGGGATGCGCACGCGGGTGGTGGAGCTGACCTCGTCGACGGTGAGCCCGGCGGCGATCCGGGCCTGCTTGAGGGCCGTCCCGATGGACGGTCCTTCGACGGAGCGTTCGACGATGCGGTCCTCGGACCGGTCGTCGGTCGAAGGACGCTCTTCTTCGGGGGAGTTGGAGTTGCCGATGGACACGAGGGCGCCTTTCGAGCGTGTAGCCACCTGCTGGATGTCCAGTCTAGGGGGGTGACGAAAGGGTGGAGCAACCGGAGGGTGCACTTCCTACGCCATCCGAATGGCGAGGGAAGATCCCTTTCCGGCGCGGCGGCCCTGCGCCGTTGCGCGCGGTGCCGCCACCTCCGTTCAACTTGACGCGCGCCCGGGGGAAACGGTTGCTCGCCGATCCCTTACGGGTGAGCCTCCCCGCGGATGACCGCGAGCAGTCCGTCCAGTTCGTCGGCCTTGAGCAGTACGTCCCGGGCCTTGGAGCCCTCGCTCGGCCCGACGATCCCGCGGGACTCCATCAGGTCCATGAGCCGGCCGGCCTTGGCGAAGCCCACCCGCAGCTTGCGCTGGAGCATCGAGGTGGAGCCGAACTGCGTGGTGACCACCAGCTCCGCCGCCTGGCACAGCAGGTCCAGGTCGTCGCCGATGTCCTCGTCGATCTCCTTCTTCTGCTTCTGCCCGACCGTGACGTCGTCCCGGAAGACGGGCGCCATCTGGTCCTTGCAGTGCTGGACGATCCCGGCGATCTCGTCCTCGGTGACGAAGGCGCCCTGGAGGCGCACCGGCTTGTTGGCGCCCATCGGCAGGAACAGGCCGTCGCCCTTGCCGATGAGCTTCTCGGCGCCCGGCTGGTCGAGGATGACCCGGCTGTCGGCGAGGGAGGAGGTGGCGAAGGCGAGCCGGGAGGGCACGTTCGCCTTGATCAGGCCGGTGACCACGTCCACCGAGGGACGCTGCGTGGCGAGCACGAGGTGGATGCCGGCCGCGCGGGCCAGCTGCGTGATCCGGACGATGGAGTCCTCGACGTCGCGCGGGGCCACCATCATCAGGTCGGCGAGCTCGTCCACGATCACCAGCAGGTACGGGTACGGGCTGAGCTCCCGCTCGCTGCCCGGCGGCAGTTTGATCTTGCCGTCCCGGATGGCCTGGTTGAAGTCGTCGATGTGCCGGTAGCCGAACGCGGCCAGGTCGTCGTAGCGCAGGTCCATCTCGCGCACGACCCACTGCAGGGCCTCGGCGGCCCGCTTGGGGTTGGTGATGATCGGCGTGATCAGGTGCGGGATGCCCTCGTACGCCGTCAGCTCGACGCGCTTGGGGTCCACCAGCACCATCCGGACGTCCTCCGGGGTCGCGCGGACCATCACGGAGGTGATCAGGCAGTTGATGCAGGAGGACTTGCCGGAGCCGGTGGCGCCCGCCACCAGCACGTGCGGCATCTTGGCCAGGTTGGCCATGACGTAGCCGCCCTCGACGTCCTTGCCGAGCGCGACGAGCATCGGGTGGTCGTCCTCGGCCGCGTCCGCGAGGCGCAGGACGTCGCCGAGGTTGACCATCTCGCGGTCGGTGTTCGGGATCTCGATGCCGACCGCCGACTTGCCGGGGATCGGGCTGATGATCCGGACGTCCGGCGACGCCACCGCGTAGGCGATGTTCTTCGCCAGCGCGGTGATCCGCTCGACCTTCACGGCCGCGCCCAGGGTCACCTCGTAGCGGGTGACCGTCGGACCCCGGGTGAAGCCGGTGACCTTCGCGTCGACCTTGAACTCGGTGAACACGTTCGTCAGGGAGTCGACGACGGCGTCGTTCGCGGCGCTGCGCGTCTTGCCGGGGCCACCGCGCTCCAGCAGGTCCAGCGACGGCAGCGAGTACGTGATGTCCCCGCGCAGCTGGAGCTGCTCGGCGCGCGGCGGCAGCGCATCGGTCTTCTCCGGCGCGGCCTTGGTCAGGTCGGGCACCGCCAGCGTCCCGGACACCGCGGCGGTGGTGTCGTGCGGCTCCCCGGCCGGCGGCGCCGCGGGAGCGGTCGCGGGCGCGGCCGTGGGAGCAGTCGTGGGCACGGCCGTGGGAGCAGTCGTGGGCACGGCCGGTACGGGGCGCTGCGCGCGCGTTGCCGGCACCGGTGCGGTCGGCTCCGCACCCTCCCGGTCGGGGGTGATCCCCTGGGTCAGGTCGGCGACCAGCGGCGACGGCGGCAGCCCCCCGTACACGGCGCCGTCCAGGGCGGCCGCCGCGGCGGCGGCCACGTCGACGGCGTCCATCTCGCGGTCCATGACCGGCCGGGCCGAGCTCCGCCGCGGGCGGCGGCGCCGGGCGAGCGCCTCCTCCTCGGCGGCGTCCGCCGGGGCGCCGGACAGCGCGTCGGCGCCGCCGCGGGCCCGCCACTGCTCCGGGTCGTGCCGGTCGCCGGGAGCGGCGCCGGCCTCCCGGTCCCCGTAGTCCTCGTCGTACTCGTTCGGCGCGATGATCCCGAGCCGGATGCCGAGCCGCCGCAGCCGCTGCGGGATCGCGTTGACCGGGGTCGCGGTGACCACCAGCAGGCCGAAGACCGTCAGCAGCACCAGCATGGGCACGGCGAGCGGGGCGCCCATCGTGAAGATCAGCGGCTTGGAGGCGGCCCAGCCGATGAGCCCGCCCGCGTCCTGCATGGCGGTGGTGCCCTCGTCGCGGCCGGGAGCCCCGCACGCGATGTGGACCAGGCCCAGGACGCCGACGGCGAGGGCGGAGAGCCCGATGCCGATGCGCCCGTTGGCGTCGGCCTGCTCGGGATGGCGGATGAAGCGCACCGCCATGACCCCGAGCAGGATCGGCACGAGCAGGTCGAGCCGCCCGAAGGCCCCGGTGACCAGCATGGTGACCAGGTCCCCGACGGGACCGCTCAGGTTCGACCAGGTTCCGGCGGCGACGATCAGCGCGAGGGCGAGCAGCAGCAGCGCCAGGCCGTCCTTGCGGTGGGCCGGGTCCAGGTTCCTGGCACCCTGGCCGACGCCGCGGAAGACCGCCCCGACCGCGTGCGCGCAGCCGAGCCAGACGGCGCGGACCAGCCGCACCACACCGCCGGTCGGGGAGGGCGCGGGCCTGGCCGCGACCTTCTTGACCGGGGCGCGCCGGGCCGCCGCGGCCTTCTTCGCGGGAGGCTTGCGCGCGGGAGCCGCTTTCTTCGCCGGCGCCGTCGTACGGCCGGTGCGGCCCTTCGCGGTGCTCGGGGAACCCTTGCCGGACGTACGTGAGGCCATGGGGCCGAGGTTACCGGTGCGCACGCCGGTGGACACGCGTGCCCACCCCTTCACCCGTTCGTGTCGCCCGCACCGGCGGCGCTTTGACGCGCCGCCAGACCTGACGCACTCCCAGTACGCGTCCCGGCCACGGTCCTTGGCCGGACGGCGACCGGAATCAGGGGACGGGTCCCGGCGGCCGCACGGCCGCTGCACCCCGCGACGGCGGGGCCGGTCGCCCGGTTCAGCCCTGGGCGGGCAGCATCGCTCCGCCGCCGGTTCCGGGCTCCAGCGCGTCGAGCGCCCGTCGCAGCCCGGTCAGTTTGCGCTCCAGGTGGGCGGCGGTCGCGACCACCGCGGCGTCGGCCGAGTCCTCGCCGAGCTGCTTGGTCAGCGCCTCCGCCTGCTCCTCGACCGCGGCGAGCCGCGCGGACAGCTCGGCCAGCAGTCCGGCCGTCTCCTTGCTGGCGTCCGCGCCGTTGGAGCTGCCGCCCTCCAGCTGGAGCCGCAGCAGCGCCGCCTGCTCGCGCAGTTGGCAGTTCTTCGTGTACAGCTCGACGAAGACCGACACCTTGGCCCGCAGCACCCACGGGTCGAAGGGCTTGGAGATGTAGTCCACCGCACCGGCCGCGTACCCGCGGAACGTGTGGTGCGGACCGTGGTTGATCGCGGTGAGGAAGATGATCGGGATGTCCCGGGTCCGCTCCCGCCGCTTGATGTGCGCGGCCGTCTCGAATCCGTCCATCCCGGGCATCTGCACATCCAGCAGGATGACCGCGAAATCGTCCGTCAGCAGCGCCTTGAGCGCTTCCTCCCCCGACGACGCCCGGACCAGTGTCTGATCGAGCGCGGAGAGGATGGCCTCCAGCGCCAGCAGATTCTCCGGCCGGTCGTCGACCAGGAGGATCTTGGCCTTCTGCACCATGCCCTGTCCTCCTCGCCCCGGCACGGGGCCTCCCCGGCTCCTGGCTCCGGCCTGTGCGCCGGGCCCCGCCCCAGAGGACGGCACCCTTGCGCCGTCCGTCCTTGTGCCGGTCATCGTAGCCCCAGTCCCGAGATCGCCACACCCTGTCACCAAGATGTCACTGTGCCCGAAGCGGAAACGCGGCGGGGTCCCAGAAGGTTCCCCGCCCGCCGTCCGCCCACGCGCCTGCCGGCCGCTTCGCGGCGGCCCTTGCCCCGCGTATGCCCGCCCCGCGTCACTTTCCCCGCATCCACTGCTCCATCACCGACAACAGGAAATCGGGGTCGACGGGCTTGGTGACGTAGTCGGAGGCCCCGGAGTCGATCGCCTTCTCCCGGTCGCCCTTCATCGCCTTCGCCGTCAGCGCGATGATCGGCAGCCCCGCGAACTGCGGCATCCGCCGGATCGCCGACGTCGTCGCGTACCCGTCCATCTCGGGCATCATGATGTCCATCAGGACGACCGTCACGTCGTCGTGCTGCTCCAGGACCTCGATGCCCTCCCGGCCGTTCTCCGCGTACAGCACGGACAGCCCGTGCTGCTCCAGCACGCTGGTGAGCGCGAACACGTTGCGTACGTCGTCGTCCACGATCAGCACCTGCTCGCCCCGGAAGTCGTACGTCCGCGGCACCACCGGAAGTTCCTCCTCCGGGTCGCCCCAGCCGTCCTCGGCGCCCCCCGCACCGGGCTGCCCCGGCACGGCCGTACGCGGCTCCTGGTCGCTCGCCGCCTTGCGCCGCCGCCGGAACAGCGCGGCCGGACCGCCGCCCTGACCCGCCTGCTCGGCGGCCGGCAGCGAGGCCCGTACCGGCTGGGCCTGCACCGGCGCCGCGGCGACCGGCGGGAGCTCCGGCCTCGGCTCGTCCGCCGGCCTGCGGTACAGCTCGCCGCGCGCGCCGCCGGGCGTGGGCGGCGCGTACCCCTGCGGGGGCAGCTCGCTCGGGTGCAGCGGCAGGTACAGCGTGAAGGTGGAACCGCGGCCCGGCTCGCTCGCCGCGTGGATCTCACCGCCCAGCAGCCGGGCGATCTCCCGGCTGATGGACAGCCCGAGACCCGTACCGCCGTACTTGCGGCTCGTCGTCCCGTCGGCCTGCTTGAACGCCTCGAAGATCACCAGCATCTTGCTCGCCGCGATCCCGATCCCGGTGTCCGTCACCGAGAAGGCGATCAGGTCCCCGTCCGCCTCGCGCAGCGACCCGGCTTCCAGCAACTGCTCGCGGATCGCGGTGGGAACGTCCGCCCCGGCGGGCCGGATCACCAGCTCCACCGCTCCGGTGTCGGTGAACTTCACCGCGTTCGACAGCAGGTTGCGCAGCACCTGCAGCAGCCGCTGCTCGTCGGTGTGCAGGGTGGCGGGCAGCTCCGGGGAGACCCGTACCGAGAAGTCGAGCCCCTTCTCCGCGGTCAGCGGCCGGAAGGTGGCCTCCACGTAGTCCACGAGCTGGACCAGCGCGATCCGCGTCGGCGAGACGTCCATCTTGCCCGCCTCGACCTTCGACAGGTCGAGGATGTCGTTGATCAGCTGCAGCAGGTCCGAACCGGCGCCGTGGATGGTCTCGGCGAACTCCACCTGCTTCCCGGACAGGTTCCCGTCCGCGTTGTCGGCGAGCAGCTTGGCCAGGATCAGCAGCGAGTTGAGCGGGGTCCGCAGCTCGTGCGACATGTTCGCCAGGAACTCGCTCTTGTAGCGCATCGAGACCGCGAGCTGCTCGGCCCGCTCCTCCAGGACCTGCCGGGCCTCCTCGATCTCGGTGTTCTTCACCTCGATGTCCCGGTTCTGCTGGGCCAGCAGCTCGGCCTTCTCCTCCAGCTCCGCGTTGGCGGCCTGGAGGGCCTTCTGCCGGTTCTCCAGCTCGTCGGAGCGCTCGCGCAGCTGCTCGGTCATCTCCTGCGACTGCTTCAGCAGCATCTCCGTCTTGGAGTTGACGCTGATGGTGTTGACGCTCGTGCCGATCATCTCGGCGATCTGGCTGAGGAAGTCCTTCTGGATCTGCGTGAACGGGGTGAAGGACGCCAGCTCGATGACGCCGAGCACCTTCCCCTCGAAGAGCACCGGCAGCACGATCACGTGCGCCGGCGGCGCCTCGCCGAGCCCCGAGGAGATCCGCAGGTAGCCGGGCGGGGTGTTCTCGACGAGGATCGTCCGCTTCTCCTCGGCGACGGTCCCGATCAGCCCCTCACCCGGCCGGAACGAGGTCGGCATCTGACCCCCGGCGTACGCGTAACTCCCGCGCATCCGCAGCTCGTACGAACCGTCCGCGCCCCCCTCCGTCCCGATCTCGGTCGTCCCGCCCGCCGGCAGCGCCAGGAAGAACGCGCCGTGCTGGGCCGAGACCACCGGGGTGAGCTCGCTCATGATCAGCTTGGCCACGTCGTCCAGCTCGCGGCGCCCCTGCATCAGGGCCGAGATCCGGGCGAGGTTGCCCTTGAGCCAGTCCTGCTCCTTGTTGGCGAGGGTGGTGTCGCGCAGGTTGACGATCATCGTGTTGATGTTGTCCTGGAGGACCTGGATCTCCCCCGCCGCGTCCACGTCGACCTTCAGGCTGAGGTCGCCGCGGGTCACCGCGGTGGCCACGGCCGCGATCGCGCGGACCTGCCGGGTGAGGTTGCCGGCCATCTCGTTCACGGACTCGGTGAGGTCCCGCCACGTGCCGTCGACGTCCCGGACGCGGGCCTGGCCGCCGAGGATCCCCTCCGTGCCCACCTCGCGGGCGACCCGGGTGACCTGGTCGGCGAAGGAGGACAGCTGGTCGACCATCGTGTTGATGGTCGTCTTGAGCTCCAGGATCTCGCCCCGGGCGTCGATGTCGATCTTCTTGGTCATGTCGCCCTTGGCGATGGCGGTCGTGACCATGGCGATCTGCCGCACCTGACCGGTGAGGTTGGAGGCCATGAAGTTCACCGAGTCGGTGAGGTCCTTCCACGTCCCAGATACGCCGGGCACGTGCGCCTGGCCGCCGAGGCGGCCCTCGGTCCCCACCTCGCGGGCCACGCGCGTGACCTCGTCCGCGAACGACGACAGGGTCTTCACCATCGTGTTCACGGTGTCGGCGAGCTGGGCGACCTCGCCCCGCGCCTCGACGGTGACCTTCTTCGTCAGGTCGCCGTTGGCCACCGCCGCCGAGACCTGCGCGATCCCGCGCACCTGGGCCGTCAGGTTCCCGGCCATGGTGTTGACGTTGTCGCTGAGGTCCTTCCAGATGCCGGTGACCCCGCGCACCCTGGCCTGGCCGCCCAGGATGCCCTCGGTGCCCACCTCGCGGGCCACCCGCGTCACCTGCTCCGCGAACGAGGACAGCTGGTCCACCATCGTGTTCACGGTGGTCACCAGCTCGAGGATCTCGCCCTTCGCGTCGACGGTGATCTTCTTCGACAGGTCTCCCATGGCGACCGCGGTGGTGACCTCGGCGATGTTGCGGACCTGAGAGGTCAGGTTGTTGGCCATGAAGTTGACCGACTGGGTGAGGTCCTTCCAGGTGCCGGAGACGCCCTTGACCTCGGCCTGCCCGCCGAGGATGCCCTCGGTGCCGACCTCCCGGGCCACCCGGGTCACCTGCTCCGCGAAGTTCGACAGCTGGTCGACCATCGTGTTCAGGGTGTTCTTCAGCTCCAGGATCTCGCCCCGGGCGTCCACGTCGATCTTCTGCGACAGGTCGCCGCGCGCCACCGCCGTGGCGACCTGGGCGATGTTGCGGACCTGCGAGGTCAGGTTCCCGGCCATGCCGTTCACCGAGTCCGTCAGGTCCCGCCACACGCCGGCCACACCGGGCACCTGGGCCTGGCCGCCGAGGCGGCCCTCCGTACCCACGTCCCGGGCGACCCGGGTCACCTGCTCCGCGAACGCCGAGAGCTGGTCGACCATCGTGTTGATGGTGTTCTTCAGCTCCAGGATCTCGCCCCGGGCGTCCACGTCGATCTTCTGCGACAGGTCGCCGCGCGCCACGGCCGTGGTCACCTGGGCGATCTGGCGGACCTGCGAGGTCAGGTTCCCGGCCATGAAGTTGACCGAGTCGGTCAGTTCCTTCCAGGTACCGGACACCCCCTCCACGCGGGCCTGACCGCCGAGGCGGCCCTCCGTACCCACGTCCCGGGCCATCCGCGTGACCTGGTCGGCGAAGGAGGACAGCTGGTCGACCATCGTGTTCACGGTGTTCTTCAGCTGGAGCATCTCGCCGGAGACGTCCACGGTGACCTTCTGCGACAGGTCGCCGTTGGCCACCGCCGTCGTCACCTGCGCGATGTTGCGCACCTGGCCCGTCAGGTTGCGGAAGGCGGTGTTCACCGAGTCGGTGAGGTCCTTCCACGTCCCCGCGGCCCCCGGCACCTGCGCCTGCCCGCCCAGCTCGCCCTCGACGCCGACCTCACGGGCCACGCGCGTCACCTCGGCGCCGAAGGACTGGAGCTGGTCCACCATCGTGTTGACGGTGTTCTTCAGCTCCAGCATCTCGCCGGCCACGTTGACCGTGACCTTCTGCGACAGGTCGCCGTTCGCGACCGCCGTCGTCACCTGCGCGATGTCCCGCACCTGGGTCGTGAGGTTGCGGAAGACCGTGTTCACCGAGTCGGTGAGGTCCTTCCACGTCCCCGCGGCCCCCGGCACCTGCGCCTGCCCGCCCAGCAGGCCCTTCGCACCGACCTCGCTGGCCACGCGGGTGACCTCGTCGGCGAAGGTACGCAGCGTCTCGGTCATCTGGTTGATCGTTTCGGCCAGCTGCGCCACCTCGCCGCGCGCGCTCACCCGCACCTTCTGCGACAGGTCGCCGTTCGCGACCGCCGTGGTCACCTGCGCGATCCCGCGCACCTGGGCCGTCAGGTTCCCGGCCATGGTGTTGACCGAGTCGGTCAGGTCCTTCCAGACGCCCGCGACCCCGGGCACCTTCGCCTGGCCGCCCAGCTCGCCCTCCGTACCGACCTCGCGGGCGACGCGCGTCACCTCGGAGGAGAAGGAGGACAGCTGGTCCACCATCGTGTTCACGGTGTTCTTCAGCTGGAGCATCTCGCCGGCCACGTGCACGGTGACCTTGCGCGACAGATCGCCCTTCGCCACCGCCGTCGTGACGAGAGCAATGTCACGCACCTGGGCGGTGAGCCGGTACGCCATCGTGTTGACGGAATCGGTCAGGTCCTTCCAGGAACCCGACATCCCCCGGACCTGGGCCTGCCCGCCCAGCTTGCCCTCGGTACCGACCTCCAGCGCCACGCGGGTCACCTCGTCGGTGAACGCGGACAGCTGGTCGACCAGGTTGTTGACCGTACGGCCGACCTTCAGGAACTCCCCGCGCAGCGGGTGGCCCGCCCCCTCGGCGGCCTGCGTCCGCAGGTCCATCCGCTGGTCCAGGTCGCCCTCGGCGACCGCGGACAGCACCCGGCCCACCTCGGACACCGGTCGGGCGAGGTCGTCGACCAACTGGTTCGAGGCGTCGATCGCGGCCGCCCAGGAGCCCTCGCAGGCACCTGTTTCAAGCCGTTCGCTCAGCTTGCCCTCACGGCCCACCATCCGCCGGACGCGCGACAGTTCCCCGGTCAGGTGCAGGTTCCGGTCGGCGACCTCGTTGTAGACGGCGGCGATCTCCGCCATCACGCCGTCGCCGGACACCGTCAGCCGCTTGCGGAAGTTCCCGTCCCGCATCGACACCAGGGCCGTGAGCAGCCGGTTCAGGGCGGCGGTATCGACCTCCGTCGTGCCACTGCGCCGGGAACGCCCGCCCTTCGGCCGCGTTCCCGTACGCCGCACCGCTGCGCCAGACTCCACCGTGTCCCTCCCGAAAGGGTCGACCACTGTTCCACCGGACGCCGGACTCCTCGCGAGCCGGCTCTCCAAGCCTGCCCAGTGTTTCACCCTGGCCGAACCCGGCCATAACACTTCGGCACCATCGCACACCGGCCGTACCCTGCGGGTGGATTCCCCGACGACGGCACCATGCCGACCGCGAAGGTAAGTAACCTGGCACCCGATGTCCAACCGCGTCGAAGGAGACTCGTGATCACGGCACGGGCGGCTGCCAGTTTCGACCCCCTCGGGCGTTCGGTCGCCGCAGCCCGCGCGTTCGTCCGCGACACCCTGCACGGCTGGGGCTTCGCGGACATCGTCGACGACGCCGTGGTGCTCACGAGCGAGCTCGTCACCAACGCCGTGGTCCACGCCGGGACCCGGGCCGAGGTCCTGTGCCTGCGCGCGGAGGACGGCGTGCGCGTCGAGGTCGCCGACCGGTACCCGGAGCGGGAGCTGCCGCTCCAGCACCCCGGTGAGCGCCCGTACGCGGACCCCGACCGCGAGAACGGCCGCGGACTGATGCTCTGCGCCGCGCTGGCCACCCGCTGGGGCGTCGAGTACACGGCCACGCACAAGCACGTGTGGTTCCGCATCGACCTCCCAGACCGGCCGGTCGGTACCCGCTCCGCGGGTCCCGTCATCCCCGACCAGATGCTCCCGCTCGCCGACAGCCGGGTCCGCGTCGCCGTCCTGCAGATCGACGGCGACGACGCCGTATCCGCCTGGAACGAGGACGCCGAGCACATCTTCGGCCATCCCTCCGAGAAGGCCGTGGGACGCCCGCTCGCCGAGCTCGCCGCCTGGCCGCAGACCCCCGGCACCGGCACCGGCATCGCCGAGGCGCTGCGCCTGTCCCGCTGGGAGGGCAGCTACGGCATCCGCGGCGCCGACGGACGCGTCATCCCCGTCTACGCCTCCCACCTGCGGGTCCGCGACGCCCACGGCGAGCCGTCCATCGTCTGCCTCCTCGTCCACGACGACGAGCGCGCCCTCCTCCAGACGCCCGCGCGGATCCCGGGCACCGACAGCGGCCACCTCACCGAGCCCCGTCCCGCGGACCCCTTCGAGGTGTTCATCGGCTCGCCCGCCCCCGACGACCTCGACGGGCTGCTCCAGCGCACCGTCGAACGGGCCCGCGACCTCCTCGATGCCGACGCCGCCTTCCTGCTGCTGGCCACCGACGACGAGACCGAGCTGGAGGTCCGTGCCACGACCGGCCTGCCCTCCACCCGCCAGCGCTTCGCCCGCGTCCCCGTCGAGGCCGGCACGAACCGCTACGGCTCGGCCCGGATGCCGGCCGTCCACGACGACCTGACGGCCGTCCCGGGAGCCGTACCGCTGCTGGAGTCGACCGGCATGCGCTCGGTGATCACCGTCCCGCTCAAGGTCGAGGGCCGGCTCACCGGCTCCCTCGGCGTCGCGGCGGAGGTCCCGGGCCGCTATTCCAACGAGGAGGCGCTGCGCCTGCAGTTCGCCGCCGACCGCATCGCCCTCGCCGTGGAGTCCGCCCGGCTCGGCGAACTGGAACGACTGCGCCGCGGTTCCCTCTCCTTCCTCGTCGAGGCCTCCGACCTGCTGGCCGGCACCCTCGACCGGGACCAGACCCTGGCCCTCATGGCCCAGATGACCGTCCCGACGCTCGCCACCTGGTGTGCCGTCTACACGATCGCCGACCAGTCCTCGGACCCGTTCCTCTCCTACGTTCTGCACGAGGACGAGGAGCGCATCGACGGCCTCAAGGAGCTCCTCTCCCGGGTCAGCCCGCCGGAACCGGTCCGTGAGGCCGGCGCCCGTCCGTGGCCCGAGACCGCGCAGGCGGTCGGCGGCGAGACCGTCGTGCTCCCCCTCCTGGCCCGCAACCGCGTGATCGGCCTGCTGACGCTCGGCAAGCCGTCCGAGGAGCACTTCCGCCAGGAGATCCTCGAACTCGCGGAGGACCTGTCCCGCCGGGCCGCCCTGGCCCTGGACAACGCCCGCCTGTACTCCGAGCGCACCGCGATCAGCCGTGCCCTGCAGCGCAGCCTCCTGCCGCCCGACTCCCCCGCCATCCCCGGCATGGAGGTCGAGGTCATCTACCGCGCGGCCGGCGAGGGCAACGACGTGGGCGGCGACTTCTACGACGTCTTCCCGATCCGCGACGGTGCGTACGGCTTCGCCATCGGCGACGTCTGCGGTACGGGCCCGGAGGCCGCGGCCGTCACCGGCCTGGCCCGGCACGCCCTGCGCCTCCTGGCCCGCGAGGGCCTCGGCGCCCCGGCGGTCCTGGAGCGGCTGAACGCGGCGATCCTCGACGAGGGCGCCCGCAGCCGCTTCCTGACCCTTCTGTACGGCGAGCTCCACCCCCAGCCCGACGGCGGCGCCCTCATGAAGGTGGTCTGCGCCGGCCATCCCCTCCCGCTGCGGCTGCGACCGAACGGCGAGGTCATCCCGGCGGCCGAGCCGCAGCCCCTGCTGGGCGTGATCGAGGACCTGGAACTGTACGAGCAGACCCTCACCCTGGACCCGGGCGACGTCCTGCTCTGCGTCACGGACGGCGTGACGGAGCGCCGCGAGGGGACCCGCATGCTGGGCGACGACGGCCTGGCGGAGGTTCTCACCACCTGCACGGGGCTCACCGCCGGCGCGGTCGCCTCCCGCGTCCTGCGGGCGGTCGAGCGGTTCGCGGCCGAGCCCGCCTCGGACGACATGGCCATCCTGGCCCTCCGCGTCCCGCAGCCCCGCGAGGGCGAGTAGACACCACCCCCACCCCCGGACGGGGGGGGGGGGGGGGGGGGGGGGGGGGGGGGGCGGCCGCGGGGGGGGGGGGGCGGGCGCGGGCGGGGGGGCGGGGGGGGCGGGCGCGGGGGGGGGGGGGGGGGGCGCGCCCCCGCGGGGGGGGGCGGGGGGCGGGGGGCCCGCGCGGGGC
>NZ_JBVJGW010000019.1:0-127938 GCF_055587105.1 Streptomyces sp. NPDC048461
ACCCCGCCGCCCCGCGCTGGGGGCCGCGGCGGGGGGGGGCGCGGGGGGGCGGGGGGGCCCCCCCCCCCCCCCCGCCATGCCCGCGTACCCGAACCCGCCCGGCCGTCAGCGGGTCGGGCGGGGAAGCAGTTCGGCGTGCTTGACCGTGTAGCCGCCCTTGGTCACCGGGGCGTACGCGGCGGGGGCCATGCAGGTGCCGACCTCGGCTTCCTCCAGATCGGTGTCGCGCAGCAGGTTCACGCCGTTCCAGGAGAAGCCCACGCGGTCGCCGGAGCGTCCCTTGTCCTTGCCGCCGTCGTAGACGCTGAACCCCATCCGCCTGCCGACGTCGTCGGGGCCGCCCGGGCTCACCTTGGTGATGACCGCCGTCAGCGTCGCGGTGCGGGGGCCGGTGACCAGGCAGTCCACCCGGCCTTCCCAGGTGTAGGTCTTGTCCTGCTCGGCGGAGTAGTGGGAGACGAAGACCGTGCCCCGCGCATCGGTGGGGAGTCCCGTGGGGATCCCGGGCAGCGGCCGGCTGTACGGGGCCGCCTGCGCGTCGAAGCGGAACGTACGGACGTCGCGGTCCGGGTAGTAGGGAAGGAAGAACTCCGCGCTTCCCGTGACGCTCGCGTACGCGGTCTTGTCCGTACGCTGCTCGGCGGAGGCGACGGGCGCGGCGCTCAGGGGTAAGGCGACGGCGAGGGCGGCGAGCAGGGCCGGGAGGGCCATCGTCCGGGGGCGGGGCAGTGAAGTCATCGGGTTCTCCGGGTGGTTGAGGGCCCCGTTGGCGGGGTTGCCCTCATCCTTGCTTCCGGTCCCGTCCGGGCCATCCGCCCCGATCGGTAACTCCTCAGGGGTTCTCGTCCGACCCGGGAGCGACCTCCGTCCCCCTGGGGTCGCACGGACGCAGCGGTTCGGCGGGCCTGACGCCGGGGGCCGTCCCCCGGCGTCAGGCACCCGGCGTCAGGCGTCAGGCGGAGAGGGCCGCCGAGACCACGGATCGTGCCGCTTCCTGGACCTCGGCGAGGTGGTCGGGGCCGTCGAACGACTCCGCGTAGATCTTGTACACGTCCTCGGTGCCCGAGGGGCGGGCCGCGAACCAGGCGCGGTCGGTGCTCACCTTGAGGCCGCCGAAGGCCGCGCCGTTGCCGGGGGCGGTGGTCAGTACGCCGGTGACCGGGTCGCCGGCCAGGGTGTCCGCGGTGACCTGGTCCGGGGAGAGCCGGGCGAGCACGGCCTTCTCCTCGCGGGTGGCGGGTGCGTCGATGCGTGCGTAGGCGGGTTCGCCGAACCTGGCGGTGAGCCCGGCGTACCGCTCGGAGGGGCTCTGTCCCGTCACCGCCAGGATCTCCGAGGCGAGCAGGGCGAGGAGGATGCCGTCCTTGTCGGTGGTCCACACCGAGCCGTCGCGGCGCAGGAAGGACGCGCCGGCGGACTCCTCGCCGCCGAAGCCGAGGGTGCCGCCGGCCAGGCCGTCCACGAACCACTTGAAGCCGACGGGTACTTCGACCAGTTCGCGTCCGAGGTCGGCGGCCACCCGGTCGATCATCCCCGAGGACACGAGCGTCTTGCCGATGCCCGCGGTCTGGGGCCAGCCCTCGCGGTGGCGGTAGAGGTAGTCGATCGCGGTGGCGAGGTAGTGGTTGGGGTTCATCAGTCCGCCGTCCGGCGTGACGATGCCGTGCCGGTCGGCGTCCGCGTCGTTGCCGGTCGTGAGGTCGAAGCGGTCCCTTCCCTCGATCAGGGAGGCCATCGCGTACGGGGAGGAGCAGTCCATCCGGATCTTCCCGTCCCAGTCCAGCGTCATGAACCGCCAGGTGGGGTCGGTTTCCGGGTTGGTGACGGTCAGGTCCAGGCGGTGCTCCTCGGCGATGCGCCCCCAGTAGGCGACGGAGGCGCCGCCCAGCGGGTCGGCGCCGATGCGCACGCCCGCCGCGCGGACGGCGTCCAGGTCGAGCACGGAGGGGAGGTCGCGGACGTAGTTGCCGAGGAAGTCGTACCTGCCGGTGGTGGCGGCCGCGAGGGCGCGGCGGTACGGGATTCTCCGTACCTCCTTCGAGCCGCCGGTGATGATCTCGTTGGCCCGTTCCTGGATCCAGTCGGTCGCCTCGGATCCGGCGGGTCCGCCGTGGGGCGGGTTGTACTTGAAGCCGCCGTCGCGGGGCGGGTTGTGCGAGGGCGTGACGACCACCCCGTCGGCCAGGGCGCCGGTGCGGCCGCGGTTGTGGGCCAGGATGGCGTGGGAGACCGCGGGGGTGGGGGTGTAGCCGTCGGTGGTGTCGACGAGGACGCTCACGCCGTTGGCGGCGAAGACCTCGATGGCGGTGACGCGGGCGGGCTCGGACAGCGCGTGGGTGTCGGCGCCGAGGAACAGGGGTCCGTCCACTCCCTGGCGGGCCCGGTATTCGCAGATGGCCTGGCTCGTCGCGGCGATGTGGTCCTCGTTGAAGGCCGTGTCGAGGGACGAGCCCCGGTGTCCCGAGGTGCCGAAGCTGACGCGTTGGGCCGGATCGGCGGGGTCCGGGTGCAGGGCGTAGTAGGCGGTCACCAGGCGGGACACGTCGATGAGGTCCTGCGTCCGCGCCGGCTGCCCGGCTCGCTCGTTCGGCATCCGTTCACTCCTCCGTTTTCGGTCGGGACTCCCGACGGGGCCCGTACCGCTCCATGGTCGTCTGCACGGCGCCCGTGACCGGGCCCGACGCCCCGCCGCGCCCTTCACGGCCTACCCCGCGGGGGCCGGGTTCCCGCGCTCCCCCGGCGTGCTCCCGGACACATCGGATGCCCTTTGTACGTTTTGCCGGGTATATGACGGTAATAACGTCTGTGCGCCGGTCGCCCGCGGTGGACACAGCGGGCGGCACGCGCGCGAGGCCGTCTTCCACCGTTCCGAGGGAGTATCCGATGGGCAAGATCAGCGGCGGGGTCAAAGTGCTCCGCGGCATGAAGCAGGAAGCCGACGGCAAGGCCCTGAGGGACACCCGGCTGCGGACGGCGGGACGACAGCTCATCGACAGGGGGCGCACCGAGATCCACCGGCCCCGTGCGGCCGGCCAGCGCTGACCCTGACCCCGCCCGGCGACCGGCGGCCGACGCCCGTGGCGGCGGCCGCCGGTTCGCGCAGGGGTACAGGTGCGGGGGCGCCGGAGGGGATGAGAGCCGGTACAGCGGGTACGGGAGGGACGCCCCTGGCGTGACGCGGCTGTTCGCCCTGACGGGACTGGACCAGGTGTTGTCCGTGCATGCGAAGGTGTCCGAAGCCCTGCAGGGCGGGGTCCGCTCCACCGGCACCGGCGACGGTCGCGGGCATCCGGCACGGCACCATGGGGGGCAGAACGCATGACACGGGTCCCGGAGCAGCCGGCAACCGGCCTGACGCAGGCCGCGACGGGGGCGCGCGCCCGGAGCGGGGGCTGGGCCGACGACGACGTACGGGCCCTGTTCGGGCAGTCGACCGCCGTGTTCGCCTCCCTGGCGGGGCCGGCGCACATGCTGGAGGCGGCCAACCCCGCGTTCTTCACCGCGATCGGCGGTGGGGAGCGCACCCGTACCGGACTGCCCCTGGGGCAGCTGATGCCCGAACTCGTCGGGCAGGGCTTCATCGCGCTCCTGGACCAGGTGTACCGCACCGGGAAGGCCCACACCGGCCGCGACGCCCGGATGCTGCTGGGCCGGGGCGAGCAGGCGCGCGAGGCGTTCTTCGACTTCACCTACGAGCCCCGCCTGGACGCCGGCGGCAACACCATGGGCGTACGGGTCATCGGGGTGGAGACCACCCAGGTCAAGCAGGCCCGCCGGCTGACGGCCGAGCACCGTGCGCTGCTGGAGCAGATCGCCCGGCAGGCCCCGATGGGCGAGGTGCTGGAGGGCATGGCGCTCGTCATCGAGGAGCTCGCGCCCGAGGAGCTGCTGGTGTCGGTGCTGCTGGCCGACGCCGACGGCCGCCACCTGCGGCACGGGGCGGCGCCCAGCCTCCCCGACTTCTACAACGAGGCCATCGACGGCATCGCCACCGGTGAGGGCGTCGGCTCGTGCGGCACGGCGGCCCACCGGCGCGAGAGCGTGATCGTCACCGACATCGCCACCGACGCGTTCTGGGACGACTTCCGGGACCTGGCCGTCAAGGCGGGCGTCGCCGCCTGCTGGTCCACCCCGATCCTGGCCCGCGACGGTTCCCTGCTCGGCACCTTCGCCATGTACCACCGGGTTCCGCGCGTCCCGCAGGAAGCCGACCTGGCCCTGGCCCGGCTCTTCGCCGACACGGCCGCCCTGGCCATCGAGCGCCACCAGGCCGAGCAGGCCCGGCAGGCGGCGGAGGCGAGGGAGAAGGCCGCCCGCGACGACCTGGCCTTCCTGCTGGAGGCCAGTACCGCCCTGGGGTCCGAGCTGGACGCCGCCCAGAGCCTCAGGAGCCTGGCCGCCGCCTGCGTCCCGAGGCTGGCGCCCCTGTGCGCGGTCGACATCGTCGACGGGGGACGGCTGCGGCGCGTCGCGACCGCCGCCCCCACCCGGCGCCGGCAGGACCTCCTCGCCACCCACATCCCCGTCTACGACGCCGCCGACGACGCGGTGGCCCGCGTCATGGCGTCGGGGGTGAGCGAGGTCGCGCGCCGCACGCCCACCGGGCCCGGGCCCTGGCACGAGCTGGGCGTCACCGGTTACATCTGCGTGCCCCTGCTGGAGCGGGGGGAGGCCTTCGGTACCGTCACCCTGCTGTCCACCGGCGAGCACACCTTCGACGGGCACCACGTCGCCCTGGCCGAGGAACTCGCCCGGCGCAGCGCCTCGGCCGCGCGCAACGCCCGCCAGTACACCCACCGCGTCGCCCTCGCCCGTGATCTGCAGGCCGGCTTCCTCCTGCCCGACCTGCCGGCCGTGCCCGGTGCCGAGGTCGCCACCCACTACCACCCCGCCGGGGAGGGCCTGGACGTCGGCGGGGACTTCTACGACGTCTTCCCCCTCGACGACGGCCGCTGGGCGTTCCTCCTCGGCGACGTCTGCGGACGCGGGGCCCGCGCCGCGACCACGACCGCGCTGGTCCGTCACACCGCCCGCGCCGTCGCCCCCCTGCTGTCCGGGCCCGAGGCTGTCGTCCACGCCGTCAACCGGGCCCTGATCAACCGTCCCGGCAGCCACGGCACCGGTTTCGTCACCCTCGTCTACGGCCAGCTCACCCCCACCCCCGACGGCCTGGACATCGAGCTGGTGCGCGCCGGACACACCATGCCCCTCCACCTCGACGCCGGGCACCGCGTCCACACCGTCGAGGTTCCCGGTTCCCTGCTCGGCATCTCCCGCGACGCCGACGTCACCCTGCGCCGTGTTCTCCTGCGGCCGCAGGAGAGCCTGCTGCTCTACACGGACGGCATCACCGAGGCCCGTGACGGCAGCGGCGAGCAGTTCGGCGAGGAGCGCCTCGCCGAGGCCGTGGCCGGTGTACGGCGCCGGCCGTCCCCGCAGCACATCGTCGACGCCCTGAACCGGGCCGTCCGCGCCTTCACCGGCGGCCACGACATCGACGACGACCAGGCCGTCCTGGTCCTGACCGCCACGCCCGTGGAGGGAACTCGGGCGGGGTGACGGGTCGTTGCGACCGCACGGGCGTCCCTCTCTCCGGGGGATACGGGCCCGGGCGCCGTCCGCGGTACCGACCGGCTCCGGCCGGGCAGGGAACCCGGGTACGTCGTCCGCCGCCGGCCTCGCCGTCGCAACCGACTCCCCGAGAGGACTCAAGGACCCGATGTCCCTATGGCCTTCGATCGTCGCCGTACTCGGCACCCTCGCCGGCGCGCTGACCGCCGGACTCCTCCAGCAGCGTTCGGCGCGGTCCGCCCGGGCCGAGGAGCGCGCGGACAGCCACCGCCAGGACCAGCTCGGCGCCGTCACCGGCTTCGCGGCCGCCCTGGACGCGCACCGCTCCGCAATGTTCCACCGGGAGCGCCTGTCCCTGGCCGAGGCGGGCACCGAGCACCAGCTGGAGGCCCAGACGAGGTCTCACGAAACCCGGGCGGCCGTCACCGCGCCCCACATCCGCCTTCAGGTCCTGGTGCCCGAGCTGGCCGGCCCCGCCCAGCGGGCCGCGGACGCCACGTACGCGCTGCGCAGGGCCACGGACCGCAGTGAGCTGGACGCGCGGCGGCATGCGGCCAAGGAGGCGTCCGCCGTCTTCATCGCCTCGGCCGCCGTGCTGCTGGGCCCCGGCAGCCGGTCGGGGGCCGCGCGGGTGCGGCCGCCGGAGCCGCCTGCGTCGGCCTTGCCGTCGCCGTGACGGCGTACGCGCCGTCCGGTCGGGTGCTCAGAGCAGGCGCAGGACGGCGTGGACGGTCTTGCCGCCGGGGCGGGCGCGGACGTCGACGCGTTCGGTGAGGCGCTGGACGAGCGGCCATCCGTACCCTCCGGGGAGGCCGGGGCCGGTGGGGCGGGGGAAGGGGGCGCGGGGGTTCGCGTCGCTGACGGACAGGTGCAGGGCGTCGTCGGTGACGGCGGTGTGGAAGCGGGTGATGCCGCCGCCGTGGCGGATGGCGTTCGTGACGAGTTCCGTCGTGACCAGCAGGGCGTCCGCCGCGGTGACGCTCTCGAGGCTGATGCCCGCGCGGTCCAGGAGGTCGGCGACGGTGCGGCGGGCGGCGGACGGCGTGGTCACGGCCGGCCGGCAGCCGTCGCTGCGACGGCCGGAGCCGGGGGCGCGGTCGGCTTCTGCGTGCTGGTTCATACCGTGGTCGCCTGCCCTCGGGCGCGGGGGTCATGCGGCCCTCCACCCGTTCGGCCGGTGGGCGGCGTGCCGCCCGGGAGCTCCGCGGCGGCGCTGCGGCCCGCCGGAACCGGGGTTCCGGCGGGCCGCAGCGCCTTCCCGGGCCGCCCCGGGCCGGGTGTCAGCCGGTCGGGGCCTGCACCCGGGGTGCGGCCGCGGGGTGGCTCACCTGCCGAAGTAGGCGTTGTGGATCGTGACCGTCGACCGGTTGTCGTCCTTGTCGGTGACGACGGCCTTCAGCGAGAGCGCCTTGCCCTTCTCCGGGGCGCGCACCGTGATCTTGTCCGCGGCGACCGGGGCGGGCGTCCACTTCGTACCGTCGTACGACACCAGGACCTGGAGGCTCTTCAGGTGGGTGCCCGCCGCCGCGCCCTGCACCAGGACGGGGAAGGTCTGCTTGGCGCCCGCCGGGACGGTGGCGTCCGGCGCGAGGCGCGGCAGGAAGCGGACCGTGGAGACCGGCAGTTTCGTCGGGGTGTCGGTGCGGGCCGAGGTGAAGGTCCACGAGGCGTCGATGCGGGTCGCGGCGCGGTTGTACGCCGGGTTCCGGTCGATCGTGGTCTCCAGCGTGTACGCGGCGGACTCCGCCGGCAGGGTGAAGGACGTCCGGTCGATGGCGGCGTCCTTCTTCTCGTGGGGCGCGCCGTCGCGGTGGAGGGTGGTGCTCGCGGCCGCGTACCCGACGAAGCCGGAGTGGCCCGCGCCGTCGGCGGCCAGCGTCAGCGATCCGTAGAGGTCGTCGCCGTCGCGCACGATCCCGTCGTTCTCGTTCAGCAGCGGTCCCTGCACGCCGAGGTTGAAGTCCTCGGTGTAGGTCTTGCCCGCCGTGAACCGCCGGGAGTCGCCGAGCTGGTAGAGCGAGTCGAAGCCGCGTCGGCCCGCCGGGTCCGGCGCGCCGAGGATGCCCGCGGCGATGTTCCAGGCGGCCCCGTCCCCCGTGGACAGGTACACGTTGCGCGCTCCCGGCGCCGGCCGCAGGGAGTACGGCGCCTCGACGCCGCCCCCGTTGTCGAGGATGCCGTGCGCCGCGAGGGCGCCGTCGAGGCCGGGCAGGGACGAGCCGATCCGGGTCTTCACCAGGGCCATGTCCTTGGTCCGGTACGTCTTGCCGTAGCCGGTGGCCAGTTCCCGGACCGGGCCGCCCGTGAGGACGTTGTACTCGCTGGCGCCGTGCTCCCAGTGGGCGGACCACTGCTGGGTGAGGGCGCCGTCGGCCATCGGGGCCCCGAGGTAGCCGGTGCGCAGGTGGTCGAAGGTGGTGAGCTCGACTCCTTCGATGAGGAACGTCTCGGGGGTGCTCAGGGTGTACATCATCCCGGCGCGCGTCGGGCGGGCGTTGCCGTCCGGCACCTTGACCGTCACCGGGCGGGTGGTCCGGGCGTCGAGGGTGACGGTGGTGGGGCCGGTCACCGAGAACTGCGGGTGGTGGAGGAGGTCGGCGCCCTTACGCGGGGCGGCGGGGTCCACCAGCATGTCGGCCGAGAGGTTGTAGGTGCCGCGGGCCAGCCGGACGGTGGCGGTGCCCGAGGACAGGTCGGGGAAGGTCCGCCGGCCCGTGGCGAGGCCTTCGTAGCCCTTCAGGTCGGCCTGCCAGGAGGTGCTGGGCGCGCCGTCGCGTCCGAGGGTCTTGAAGGTGACGTCGTACGACTCGGCCTCGCGTTCCACCGCTGCCGGGGTGCGTATGCTCTGGCCGGCTCCGGAGGCGACGACGGTGGTGGAGTACGAGCCGTCGGCGGTGCCGAGCCGGGTGTCGGCGGTCAGGCCGACGGCGGCGGTGCCGCCCGCGGGGACCGTGATCCGCTGGGCTCCGAGGGTGAAGAACCCTGCCGGGGCGGGCTGTGCGTCGCCGCCGGTGGGCGTGGTCAGCGACAGGTCCAGCGTGAGCGCGGTGGTGCCGTTGTTGCGGTAGGTCACCTGGCCGGTGACGGGTGTGTCGTCGGTGTGGGGCCACTGCTGGGTGCCCAGGCTGATCGAGGCCGGTTCGGAGACGACGCTCTGGTCGATCGCCCGGTCGACCGCGAGGCGGCCCGCGCCCTGCTGGAAGACCGTGTGGGCGCCGTCCTTGGCGGAGCCGGTCAGGGCGGCCTTGATCCGTGCGCCCGTCCAGGCGGGGTTCTTCTGCTTGAGGATGGCGGCGGCGCCCGCGACGTGCGGGGTGGCCATCGACGTGCCGCTCTTGCTGACGTATCCGAGCGGGTCCTGTCCCCCGGTGCCCTGCGCGGCGGCTGCCGTGATCTCCACGCCCGGTGCGGTGATGTCGGGCTTGACGGCGTGGTCGCCGGTGCGGGGGCCGACGCCGGAGAAGTCGGCGATCGCGTCGTCGTCGTCGACGGCGCCGACGGTCAGGGCTCCGTCGGCGCTGCCCGGGGAGTCGACCGTGCCCCGGCCGGGGCCGCTGTTGCCCGCGGCGACGGCGAACAGGATGCCCTTCTCGGCGGAGAGCTTGTTGATCTGGGCTTCCATCGGGTCGATCCCGGGGGTGTCGGGGCCGCCCAGGCTCATGTTGATGATGTCGGCGCCCTGGGCGACGGCCCAGTCGACCCCGGCGATGATGCCGGAGTCGTCGCCGTTCCCGCGGTCGTCCAGCACCTTGGCGTTGATCAGCTGTGCTCCGGGGGCGACGCCCTTGAACCGGGCGTCCTTGGTCCCCGTGCCGGCCGCGATGGAGGCCACGTGGGTTCCGTGTCCGACCCGGTCGCGGGTGTCCGGGGAGGCGCTGAAGTTGCGTTCCGCGGCCACGCGTCCCGCCAGGTCCGGGTGGGTGGCGTCGATGCCGGTGTCCGCGACGGCGATCTTCACGCCGGTGCCGTCGTAGGAGCGGGCCCAGGCCGCCGGGGCGCCGATCCGGCCGGTGCTGCGGTCGAGCGAGGCCTTCCGTACGCCGTCCAGCCAGATCTGCGCGATGCCGGAGGTGGCGGCGGCCGTACCGTCGCCCTGGGGGCGGGTCAGGGCCTGCCACAGGGCGCCCGTGCCGGCGGCGGGGCTGGTGACGGCGTCGGCGTCGAGGGCCGACAGGGTCCGGCGGACGGTGGTGCCGTCGGAGGCCCGCACGTGTGCGCGGGCGGAGGGGGCCTCGGCTCCGCGGTATCCGACGATCACCTTGAGCCCGGCCCGGTGGGCCTCGCGGCTCTCCGGCTTGGCGAGTTCGGTGATGTCGAACAGCCGCTGGTCCAGCGTGCCGTCGGCGATCAGCTTCCGGGCGTCACGCGGGACCACGTAGGTGCGGCCGTCGTGGACCTGGGTGAAGAAGGGCATGTCCTCCCGGCCCTTGGCCCGTTGGATGCCGCCGATCCGGCCGCGGGAGTCCACGAGGACCCGGTCGCCGGTGACCAGGGGGACGGTGTGCACGGTGGTGCCGTCCGCCGTGAGGCCCTTGGCGAAGGCCGCGGAGGCCGGGTCGCCGCCGGGGGCGGCGGACACGGGGCCGGTCATGCCCGCCGTCAGGGCGACGGCGGCCGCGAGGGCAACGGGCGTGGCGTACGCCTTCTTTGGCAATTTTCGCAAGATTTTCCCTGCTCAGGAGTGGATACGGGCGGGCGCGGGGCCGGCCCGTACGGGGGTGTGTCCGTGTCGCTGCGGTTCCCTCTCGCCCGCGGGGCGGCCGCCGGTGCGCGGCACGTGCGGGCCCGTCGGCCGTGGCGGTCGTGTGGTGGCGCAAGGGGGCCCCTGGTGGCGTGGGTTCGGCGACTACCCCTGGATACGTTGCGGTGCACGGGCGGTACCAGGTCCTGCCGGGCAGTGTGGGACGGCCGAACGGGCAGCGTCCGGCGGCCGGTGGCAGCAGGCGGCCTCCGGGGGTGCCTGCGTACGAGGTGCCGGCGTACGGGGTGCGGCGGGCGGTGGCGGGGTGCGGGGTGCGGTGGCGGCGGGCCGTGCGCGGCGGCCTGCCGTACGCGCGCCGTACGGCCCGTGTGACCATGTCCGTCGATCATCCGCACCACATGGGGGGACCATGCGCACCCGTACCCGTACCCGCACCCGTACCGTCGTGACCGGCCTCGGTGCCGCGTTCGTGGCGTTCCTCGTCCTGGCCGGCTGCACCGGCGCTCCGGCCGGGGACGGGCACGGGACCGCGGCGTCCACGGCCTCCGCGCCCGTGACCGTGCCCGCTCAGAGCTCCGGTTCCGCGTCCGGGGCGGGGGCCGGTGGCGGGTTCGAGGGGCCGCGGCCGCAGGACCAGAACCTGCTGGCCTGGACCGGCGACCCCAACGACGCGGGTCACGTCACGGCCCAGTCGGCCGCGGGGGTCGGCGGGCGGATCACCCTGGTGCGGCTCGTCCTGCGCGAGCGGATCACCTGGTCGAACGTCTGGCTGGGCCTGGCCGGCATCGACCCGAACGCGCAGCTCGCCAACTGCCGCCTCGGTGTGTACGGGGAGGACGGCGCGCTGCTCGGGACCACGCCCGACATCTCGTCCCAGTTGATGACCGATGCCATCGCCAAGCCCCTGGCTCTGGAGAAGCCGTTCGAGGCCGCGCCCGGAACCTACTTCATCGCCCTGCTCCTGAACGGCAGTTGGGCCACCAACGGGCTCACCCTGAAGTCCACGGGCGCCGGCATCTCGGTCAACGCCGGGCTGACGGCGCCGAAGCTCCGCTACAGCACCATCCTGACGGGCCAGACCGCGCTGCCGCCCCGGGTGGACCTGAGCGCACAGTCCGTGAGCACCATCAACACCGGCTGGGCCAGTCAGTGGTACGCCGTCTCCTGACGCCGGGAGCGGACCCGGGTCTCCGGCCCCCGGACCGGCCCCGGCCCCTCCGGGGCATCCCGGCTCTCGGGTGAAACCGGGTCCTCGACCGGTCCGTATGTCCGATGTTTCATCTTTTGATCGTGGGACAGTCGATAGACAGATCGCGACTTTCCCTTTCGAAGGAGACATTCCATGCGTGTGGCGTTCCTCGTGGCCACCGAGGGCATCGAACAGGTCGAACTGACCGAGCCGTGGCAGGCGGTCTCCCGGGCCGGGGGCCGTCCCACGCTGATCGCCCCCGAGCCGGGCCGCGTCCAGGCCTTCGACCACCTGGACAAGGCCGACACGTTCCCCGTCGACCTCACCGTGGGCGAGGCGAAGGCCGAGGACTTCGACGCCCTGGTGCTGCCCGGCGGCGTGGCCAACCCCGACGCGCTCCGGGTGAACGAGGAGGCCGTCGCACTGGTCCGCGGCTTCTTCGACCAGGGCAAGCCCGTCGCGGCGATCTGCCACGCCCCGTGGACGCTGGTGGAGGCCGGCGTCCTGGGCGGCCGCACGCTGACGTCCTGGCCCAGCCTGCGCACGGACCTCGTCAACGCCGGCGCCACCTGGGTGGACGAGGAGGTCCACGTCTGCACGGCGGCGCCCTCCGCGCTGATCACCAGCCGGAACCCGGACGACCTGCCCGCGTTCTGCACGGCCCTGCTGGCCGAGCTGAAGGGCTGAGGGGACACGCCATGGG
Organism: Streptomyces sp. NPDC048461; assembly: GCF_055587105.1. Lineage (NCBI taxonomy): Bacteria > Bacillati > Actinomycetota > Actinomycetes > Kitasatosporales > Streptomycetaceae > Streptomyces > Streptomyces sp. NPDC048461. The sequence goes on from NZ_JBVJGW010000019.1 coordinate 12,166, forward strand.
AATCATCGCCTGGATCCTGATCGGACTGCTGGCCGGCGCCATCGCCAAAGCGATCACCCCCGGCCGCGACCCCGGCGGCTGCCTGATCACCATGCTGATCGGCATCGCCGGCGGCCTGCTCGGCGGCTGGCTCGGCAAGGTCATCTTCGGAGTCGAATCGATCAACGGCTTCTTCCACCTCTCCACCTGGATCGCGGCCGTCGCGGGCTCGGTCGTCCTGCTCCTGCTGTACCGGCTCGTGGCCGGGCGCCGCAGCCACTGACGCACCCCTCTCCCCGCCCCGGCCGGCCCCGCAGTCCAGGGGGCCGGCCGGGATCGGCCATTGAGCCGATACGGCCACCCTTGCCCCTTTTCTAGGGTGAAAGGGAGAAAACCGGCCGCCCCGATCCCTGGACGACATCCGTGAGCGACAACCCCGCCGCCCCCACCGGCCTGCGCGCCGTGCTGCGCCGCATGACGACGATGGTCAACTCCCGGCTCAGCCGGCCCGGCGCCGCCGCCCTGCTGGCCGCGGACGACCTGCTGGTCGAGGCGCCGGCGGAGGGCGCGGTGTGGACCGCCGGGCGGGAGCATCTCGTGCGCTGGTTCATCACCGGTCCCGTCGACCCCGTCGACGTCCACCTCGTCCGGCGCGCCGGCTCCGCCACCGTGACCCGCGCCGTCCTCGCCACCGGCCTTCCCTCGCACGAGACGTCCGTGAAGGTGACCGTCCCCGCCGGCGTCCCGGCGGGCGAGTACCTGATCCTCGTCACCAGCCAGGGCATGCTCGACGCGTACAGCCGCCCCTTCCGCATCATCGCTCCCTGACCCCGCCCGGGGTCAGCGGGGCGTGGTCGCGTGCCGTGTCTGCAGGGTGTGCAGGAGGTCGAAGGCGGGCCGGTCGACCGGGCGCGGGGTGGCGCCGAGGGCGATGACCCCCAGCCGCTTCTCCGGGTCGAAGGCGACGAAGGAGGAGAACCCGCCGGTGCCGCCGTTGTGCCAGATCTGGAGGCGGGCGCCCTGGCGGGGGTGGAGGCGGTGGGCCATCCAGCCGAGGTGGACCCGGGCGAAGGGGCTCTTGCGGTACTCCACGTCCCGGCTCAGGCGGATCGCGTCCGCGAGGGGCTCGGGGCCGCCGTCGAGCTGGGCCCGTACGAAGGCCGCCAGGTCGGTGGCGGTGGACCGCAGGCCGCCGGCTCCGGCCAGGCCGGCGAGGTTCCAGGCAGGGGTGGGCCGGCCGCGGCGGTCGTGGCCCCGGGCGGAGCGCTGCGCGCGTGCGGCGTCCACGTGCACGACGGTGTCCCCCATGCCCAGGGGGGTCAGGACGGTCCGGGTGACGAGGGTTTCGTAGTCGGTGCCGGCCCGGTGGGCCAGGGCCAGTCCCAGCAGTCCGCTTCCGAGGTTGGAGTAGCGGAACCTGGCGCCCGGTACGGCGCCCAGGCGGGTCCGGGCCAGCCCCGACAGGAGCCGCTCGGAGCTGCAGTGGGCGTACGGGTCCGGTGTGGAGGGGCGCAGCAGGGCCGGGAGCAGCATGCCCTTGGGCAGCCGGGGCAGGCCGGAGGTGTGGGTGCCGAGGTGGCGCAGGGTGATGCGCCGGCCGCCGCGTGAGGGGACGGCCGTGCCGTCGGGCAGCAGGTCGCTCAGCGGTTCGTCCAGGTCCGCTTCGCCGGTCACGGTCATCCGGGCCAGGGCCAGGGCGGTGAACGCCTTGGTCACCGACCCGATCTCGAAGAGGGTGTCGGGGCCCGGTGCGTGGGCGTGGTCCGTGCCGGTGCGGCCGGCGCCTCTGATCTCTGCGCGGTCTCCGGCGAGGGCGGCCACCACCACGCCGACGCGGCGGTCGGCCAGCCGGTCGGCGGTCTGCTGGACGAGGGTGCCGAGTTCTTGATCCATGAACGAAATCATCGCGGCGCCCGGTCGTCGGCCCGTGCGTCCTGATGATGAATTGCGGTGCGCGGCCCTGCGACTTGAGCAGGAGGGCGGTGTGCGGTCTCCTGCGCCGGGAGGTGGATGCGGCGGGGTGTCGGGCTCCGGCCGGTCCGTCTGGTGCGGGCCCTCCGGGCGGAGGATCATGCGGTGGGCGGGAAGGGGGCGTCGGCGGACCGGCGGCGCCCGGGTTCGGCGAGGGCCCGGTTCGACCGGGCCGGGGGGAGGCGCGCATGGCCGGTGCGGAACAGCTCAACTGGGCGGCCCTGTTGCAGTTCGACCAGGAGCGGGGGCTGGAGGGCTGCCGGCACGACGCGGAGGCCGCCGGCCGCCGGGGGGACGCCCGGGCCCGGGCCCAGTACCTCCAGGAGGTCGCCCAGCTGGAGGTACTGCCCAGGCTCTGGGAGTTCGGGGTGCAGCTCACCGAGGAGGAGTACCAGGACGCGGGGCGGGTGCGGTCGTGGATGACCCACGAGCAGAAGGCGGCCCGTGACGAGGCACTGTCCCGGTACCCGTCGCCGCCGGGCTGGAGCCGGGACCCCCACATCCGGTACTTCTGGTCGCCGGACGGCCACCTCATGTACGTGACGACGGCCCGTGACGACGGCCGGTTCGTCGTCAACCACGGTTTCCTGACCCCTGATCGGGCCGACCGGCTGCGCCGGGACATGCCGCGGCTCGCCCACCTGGTGAGCTTGTACGAGAGGAACCAGAAGGCGGGCCGGGGCCACGAGGGAGCCCCGGCCGGGACGCCCCTGGTGGGCGTCGGCCTGCCGGAGCCGCTGGGGCTGTGGCGGGCTCGGGTGGAGGGCGTGCTGCGGCGCAGGGCCGCGGAGCAGACCGGAAGCGGCGCCGCCGGGTGAACGGGCACCGGCTCGCGGGGTCGCCGCTCCCCCGCCTCGCGCCGCAGGGGCGTTCGCGGAGCCGGCCCGGACCGCCCTCGCCCGTGGCCCTCGCCGCCGGGAACGGAGCGGGTGCGTTCAGGGTGTGCGGTGGTTCCAGTCCAGGCGCAGGACGGCGAGGTCGTCGGAGTGGCGGCCGGCGTTCAGGGCGTGGGCCTCCTCGATGAGGCTGTCGGTGTGGGCGGCGGGGTCGGTCTGCGGGAGCCGTTCGATCAGGGCGAGGAGCCCTTCGACTCCCAGGCGGCCGGTGCCGGCGCCGTTGAACCCCTCGGTGAGTCCGTCGGTGTAGAGGGTCAGGGCTCCGGCCGGCGGGAGCGGTATCTCGGTGGCGGGCCAGGCGGGCCGTCCCGGGACGATGCCGAGGGCGATGCCGTGTGCGGCGGGCACTTCGCGGGTGCCCTCCCGTGTGGTGAGGAGGGGGTCGTGGTGGCCGGCGAGGTGGACGGTGGCGGTCGCGGCGTCCCGGTCGAGGGTGAGCAGGGTGCAGGTGGCGAAGAGCGGCTGGGTGCCGCGTTCGGCGATCAGGATGCGTTCCATGAGGTGGAGGAGGTCGGGGCCCTGGTGGCCGCCGAGTATCAGCGAGCGCCAGGCGATGCGCAGGCAGACGCCGAGGGCGGCGGCGTCGGGGCCGTGTCCGCTGACGTCGCCGACGACGGCGTGCAGGAGTCCGTCGTCGTCTTCGACCACGTCGAGGAAGTCGCCTCCGAGGAGGGCGGTTTCGGCGCCGGGGAGGTAGCGGGTGGTCACGGTGACGTGGGAGGTGTTGAGGATGGGCCGGGGCAGCAGCCCGCGTTCCAGGCGGGCGTTCTCCTGCGCGCGCAGGCGGGCCGTGTGGGCTTCGGCGCTCGCGCGTTCGGTCTGGCTGCGGTAGACGGCGTAGCGGACCGTCCGGTGCAGGAGTTCGGCTTCGACCTTGCCCTTGACGAGGTAGTCCTGGGCGCCCGCGGCCAGGGCGTCGGCGCCGGCCCGTTCCTCGGAGAGTCCGGTCAGGACGATGACCGCGGTGTGGGGGGCCAGGCCGCGGACGGCGGCGACCGCGTCGGTGCCGGACACGTCCGGCAGGTGCAGGTCGAGCAGGACGCAGTCGATGGCGCGGGTGGTGAGTTCGGTGCGGGCGTCGGCGAGGCTGGTGCGGGTGGTGAGTTCGAAGCGCAGGCCGGTGTCGTGGAGGAGTTCGCCGACGAGCAGGGCGTCGCCCCGGTCGTCCTCGACGAGGAGGATGCGGTACCCCGGGTCGGGCGGGCCGGCGTCGGGGGCGTCGGCCCGGGTGGTGGTCACGGCGTGGGCTCCGTGCCGGGCCGGGTCGCTTCCGGGAGGGCGGAGGGGGTGGCCGCCGCGGGGGGTTCGGGGGCGAGGGTGAACGTGATCCGGGTGCCGTCGCGGTGGCCGGGGTCGACGGCGATGGTGCCGCCGTGGAACTCGACGATCTTCTTGCACATCGCCAGGCCGATGCCGCTTCCGCTGTAGGCGTCCTTGGTGTGCAGGCGCTGGAAGATGACGAAGACCTTCTCGGCGTATTCGGGGTCGATGCCGATGCCGTTGTCGGTGACCGTGAACCGCCACAGTCCGCCCTCGCGGCCGGCCGTGACGTGGATGCGCGGCGGGTGGCCGGGGCGGCGGAACTTGACGGCGTTGGCGATCAGGTTCTGCCAGAGCATGCCCATCTGCGTGGGGTCGGCGGTGAGGGCCGGGAGCGGGTCGTGGGTGATCACGGCTCCCGCCTCCTCGATGCCGACGCCGAGAGCGGACAGCGTCCGCTTGAGCACCGCGTCGAGGTCGACGTCCTGCTGGGTGTGGTGGACGCGGCCCACGCGGGAGAATGCGAGGAGGTCGTTGATGAGGGTCTGCATGCGGTTCGCGCCGTCGACGGCGAAGTCGATGTACTGGTCGGCCTTGGCGTCGAGCTGTCCCCCGTAGCGGCGCTGGAGGAGCTGGGTGAAGCTGGAGACCTTGCGCAGCGGCTCCTGCAGGTCGTGGGAGGCGACGTACGCGAACTGCTCCAGCTCGGAGTTGGAGCGCTGGAGGTCGGCCGCCTGGGCGTCGAGGCGGACGCGGGCCTCCTCGGTGAAGGCCAGTTCCCGTACGAGGCGCCGGCGCATGAAGTCGATCTCGCCGCTGAGGCGGCGAAGGTCGGCGGGGCCGGTGGGGGTGATGGGGTGGTCGAAGTCTCCGTCGGCGATGGTGCGGGCGTCCGCGCCGAGCTGTTCCAGGGGGGTGGTGATGCCCCGGCGCAGGGCTTCGGAGACCAGGCCGGCGAGGGCCGCGATGACGAGGGCGATCGCGGTGAACACCCAGTTGCGCAGCTGCATGGTGGCGGCGAGGTCGTCGCGGGTGCGCAGGCGCTCGGTGCGCAGCCGTTCCTGCTGGTCGGCCACGGCCGTGCGCAGGGTGTCGAAGGCCGCTTTGCCGTCGCCGGCGCGTTCGGTGGCCAGCAGGGTGGGCGTTCCGGGCGGTGCGGCGGCGATCGGGCGGGCGATCTTGTCCTGCCACTGCTCCGCGGCGTCCTGGACGCTCTTGAGGCCGCGCAGGCCCGCGGTGTCGCCGGCGAGGAGCTGCGCGAGCTGTGCGGTGTGGGTCTGCTGGTCGGTGAGGCCCTGCCGGTAGGGCTGGAGGAAGTCCGGTATGCCGGTGGCGCCGTAGCCGCGGATGCCGGTCTCCTGGTTCAGCAGGGCGGATTCGAGGCGGAAGGAGGTGCTCAGGGCGGGCGAGCGGACGTCGACGAGTTCGGCGCTGATCGATGCCGTCCGGGCGAGCACCCACGCGCCGGTCGCTCCGAGGAGGGCCAGTACAGTGAGCGACAGGGTCACGCCCACGCGCAGCCAGCGCCGGGTCGTCCAGGAGGCGGCCCGCCGTGTGCGGGGCCGCCTTTCGTCGCCGGTCATCGTCTGAGCCCCTCCGCTGTGACGGCCGTCTTCCGTACGGCGCAGCGCTCACTCTAAAGGGGTGGCGACAACCCTTGTTGTCGTGGGCCGGTCATGGGCCTAAGGTGCGGGTATGCCTGGCAAGAACTTCGTATTGCGGACCACTGCGCCGGAGACGGCCGCGGTCGCGGACGCGGCGGTCGGCAGTCTCGCGCGGCGCCTTGCCATCGAGTTGCTCGAAGACCCCGCGCAGCCCTCCGCGGGCGGTCCCGCGGCGGCCCTGTCGCTGCTCCACGTGCTGGACCAGCTCCAGCAGGCCGCCGAGCGGCTCCAGCGGGACGCGGCCGGGGCCGCCGCCCGTGCGGGCGCGGGTTATCCGCAGATCGGCGCCGCCTGCGGGATGACCCGTCAGGGCGCCCGGCAGCGGTGGCCGGGGCTGTTCAACCACACCGACGAAGCACCTGCGGAGCGCCCGATGACGACCGACCCGGCCCGGCCCTTCGACGTCCTGCTGGTCGAGGACGACATCGCCGACGCCATGCTCATCGAGGAGGCCCTCTCCGAGCGCGGTGCCCGCAACCTGGTCCAGGTCACCGACGGAGTCGCCGCGCTGGAGCACCTGCGCGCCCCGGGGAGCGTGCGCCCCGACCTGATCGTGCTCGACCTCAACATGCCGCGGATGAACGGGCGGGACCTGCTCAAGGTCCTCAAGAGCGACGAGAGCCTGCAGACGATCCCGGTGGTCGTGCTGACCACGTCCGCGGCGCCGGACGACGTCGCGGGCGCGTACGGCAGTCACGCCAACGCCTACGTGACGAAGCCGGTCAACCTGGAGGAGTTCGAGCAGGCCGTGCAGAGCATCGACGCCTTCTACCTCGACACCGCCGCGCACCCCCCGCGCACCTGAGGCGGGCCCGCCGCCGCGCCAGGGGGGTGCTGCTGCCCGGGCGCGGCCCCGCAGGGGTCAGCGGGCGGCGAGGGCGGCGGCGTCCGTCCGGTAGGGGGCGAAGCCGGCGTTCTCCTTGCAGCCGAGTTCCTCGAAGGTGCTGACCTTGGTCTGCGGGTCGGTGTGGGTCAGCCGGAACTTGCAGGCGCCCTTGATGTAGTTGCCCTTGATTCCGCCGGGGAAGTCGATCTCCTTGTTCCACAGGTAGGGCGAGCTGTAGTCGTTGAGGCGGGCGGTGGCGTTCACGTCGATGCCGCCGGGCGCGTGGATCTCGTAGACCCAGCCGGTCTTGGTGCTTCCGTAGGTGGCGAACTTCTGGGCGACCCACTTCTCGCAGCTGGTGCTGAGGTGGGCGCTGTTCTGGCCGCCGCCCTTGACGATGTACTCGGCGAGCGGGGTCACCTGCTCGCCCCGGGGGGTGAAGCCGCTCTCGAAGATCGCCTCGACCGTCTCCCGGGTGTCGCCGCGCCACAGGGTGTTGACGTCCGTGCGCCACTGCCAGCGCTCCGCCGTGGCGGCCGCGGCGACGGGGCGGGCGATCGACGGGGCGGTCGTCGTACGCCACCAGTCCCAGGCCCGGTATTCGACCGTCGGGCCGCACGGGGTGGTCAGGTCGTCCGCGGCGGCGGCCCGGACCGCGGCCGGAGCCGGGGCCGGGGAGACGGCGGCGGCCGGGGCGACGGCGGCGGCGGAGGCGAGGGAGGCGGCGGCGAGCACGCGCAGAGCGGCCTTCAGCATGGTGAGGTCCCATCAGTCGGTCGAGGTGACGGGCCTCTTTATAGGGGTGGCAGCCGGGTCGGGTCCGGCGTGGTGCGCGGGGTCCACCCGCACGGGGGGATCAGTCGTACCGGCGAAAGGATCCTCCGGCCCGGTACGCCCTGCGCCGCCGCGCCCCGAACGGGTGCGGCGGCGGGGGGTGTCCGGCAGGTGTCCGGGCCCGGTGCGGGGGTGTCAGGGGGTGGGCGGGGTCCAGTCGGCGGGGAGGCCGGACTGGTCGAGGACGGCGGCCAGGCTGTAGTGGTCCCGGTCGGCGGTGATCCGACAGCGGTTCCGGTCGAGGTCGAGGACGGTGGTCATCGGCACGGCGAAGGGCTTGGGGGCGCCCTTGAGGTGGCCGGAGTAGACGGCCCGTACGGTGACGCGGTTCCGGTCGAGGCGGGTGGTGCGGACGGTGACGTGGACGTTGTCCATGAGGCTGTCGGCGCGGGCCTTCCACCCCGCGATCTCCTTGCGGCCGCGGAAGGTGACGGCCACGGCTTCGTCGGTGTAGGTGCCGTCCGCGGTGAACAGGGCGCCGAGGGCCTGGGGGTCGGTGCCGTTCCAGGCGCGGGCCCAGGCGGTGACGATCCCCGGTGCGTGGTGGGCGTCCTGCGCGGCGTGGGCGGTGGGGGCGGCGTGGGCGGTGGGGGCGGTTGCGCCGAGGGCCGCGGCGGCGGCCAGCACGGTGAGGGTGCGCAGCGGGAGGGAGGTCATGGCCGGTGCTCCTTCGGGGTACGGGTGCGTGGGGTGTTCACGGCGCACAGACTTCCCGCAGGCGCTGTCCACTCTCCAGGTCCTGCGGGGCCGTTGGCCGCCCGGTACTGTCCACCCCTGTCCACCCGGGGCTGCCGGCGCGGCACGGCCTTGCCGGGGGCGACGCGGGCTGGTGTGCGGGGAGCACGGCGGTGCGGGCCGCCTCCGAGTGGTGGCCCGCACGGCGTCACGGACGTTTGCCCGCGGGGGCCGGTGGAAGAGTCGGACGTACGGTCGGCCGGGCGCCACCGGTCTCACGCCCGGCGGCGCCCTGTCCTCCTCGACGCCACGACCCGAAACGGGAGCCCGCTGATGCGCCTGTACGCCCAGACCCCCGCACGTCGCAACCGCCAGGTGCTCGGGGACCTGATCGCCCTGGCCCTGATCGCCGCCGCGGTGTGGTTCGCCCTCACCGTCCGCGATGCGATCATGCTGCTGGCCGAGCCGGGGCGGAAGGTGGAGAGGTCGGGCGACAGCCTCGCCGCCGCGCTGGGCAACGCCGGTGACGCGGCCTCGGACGTACCGCTCGTCGGCGGCCTCCTGGAGAAGCCGCTGCGGTCCGCGGCCGACGCCGGTACCGGCTTCGCCGACGCCGGGCAGTCGCTCCAGCACACCGTCGACCAGGTCGCCACGCTCACCACCACGGCCCTGATCGTCGTCCCCGTGGCCGTCGTCCTGCTGCTGTGGCTCCCCCCGCGGCTGCGCTGGATCCGGCGCGGCGCCACCGTGCGGCGCCTCCTCGACGCGCCCGGGGGCAGCGACCTGCTCGCCCTGCGCGCCCTCACCGGCCCGCTGGGCGACCTCGCCGCGCTGCCGGCCCCCGAGGGCGGCCTCGCCGACGGCTGGCGCCGCGGGGACCCGCAGGTGATCGCCGACCTCTGCGCGGTCGCGGTCAGGCGGGCGGGCCTGCGGCCCTGACGGTCCGGGCTCCGGACTCCCCGGCGGGCAGGCGCGGCAGGGGCCAGCCGGGGTCCCAGCGCCAGGCGGACCACGTCGCGGCGTCCGCGAACACCCCCGTGCGGTCGGCGAGCATCGCGAGGACCCGGCCGCGGGCGGCCTCCACCTCCCGGTGCTCGGCGTCGGTGACGACGCCGAGCCGCCGCACGTGGGCGTACTCGTCCTCGTCCTTCCACGCGTACCGGTCCAGGCCCGGGCCGATGACGAGGTCGACGGCCAGGTCGAAGGTGTCGAACCCGGCCTGCGTGCGGCGCGCGGGGCGCTCGAAATTGACGTACCAGTTCCGCAGACCGGCCGCCGTGTAGAAGGCGTTGATGCTGAACCAGGCCTCCGGCGGCTTCCACAGCAGCACCTCGGTCTCCCGCCACCGCACGGGGGCCAGCTCCCACTCCCCCGCCGCCAGCGCCTCGAAGGCCGCGGCGCGCCCCGACCGGTCGCCCTCGGCGTGGGCCCGGGCGTACAGGGCCGGCCAGCGGGCCTGTGCGCCCGGCGCGCAGGCCGTCACCAGTGCCCGCGGGGTGTCGGCGACGACGCGCAGCGCCTGCTCGCTCCACACCCGGCCCCGGTACATGTCCCGGCGCACCACCGTCTTCCCGGTACCGAACGACTGCTCCCGCACCTGGCCACCCCGCTCGTCTCCGCCGGCGCTCCGCCGCGGGCAGGCCCCTGCCCCGTGGGGAGTGTGCCCGGCTCGCGGCCGTCGCAGACGGGGCGCGGCGCGCCCGGCGGTGACGGCCCCGGACGCGGCGCCGAAGGACGAGACCGGCCTGCCGCCGGCCGCCGCCGCGCCGGCCCCGCAGTCGCCGGCGCCCGCCGCGCAGGAGGACGGCCGGCAGGGGACGGTGGCGGACGCGGGCCGGGAGCGGGAGTCCGGTGGTGGCGACCGCGTCAAGGCCGGCCTGCCCGGGCTGTCCCTCACCGGCCTGCCGAAGAAGGGCTTCAAGGCCGGCGCCGACTGGAGCGAGTTCGCCCTCCACGTCGACAACGCGGGCCGCGGGAGCATCGACAACTACAGCCTCGAAATGGCGCTGTGGACGCTCGACACCACCGCCTTCGAGGACGGCGACGCCCGGCTGGAGGTGTACGCGCCGGGCGCCGGCGGCACCTGGGGCTGGCACGGGGTCGAGGCGTACGGCTCGGAGGAGGCCTGGAGCTTCTCGCTGGCCGAGGTCGACATCGAGAAGAACGAGGTCTTCGACCTGCGGCTGCGGATGAAGTTCGCCAAGGACGCCCCGGCCACGCGCCTGTCCCTGGACACGACGGCCGAGGGCGGCAGCGCGCCGCGCGTCACGCACAGGACCGAGCTCACCGCGGCCGACCGGCAGACGGTCCGCCAGGGCCCGAAGCTCGGGCTCGACGGTCTGCCCCCGGGCGGGTTCGTGGCCGGCGGCGACTGGCAGAAGCTGGCGCTGCACGTCGACAACTCCGGCAAGGAGGCGATCGGCACGTACACCTTCTCGTTCTTCCTGTTCCCCGACGGCAAGAACGTGCTGCGGGCGAAGCACTTCGACATCGAGGCCTGGAACGGCACGGCGTGGGTGCCCCTGGAGAAGGACCGCCTCGGTCACACCCCCGGGGCCGTCTTCACGTGGGCCGTGGGCAAGAACGCGAAGTTCGACATCCAGCTGCGGGTCAGGGCCGCGGCCGACACTCCGGACAGCCCGATCGCCGTCATCCTGTACGCGGACAACAACGACGCGGAGCACTCGGTCGAGTCGGACATGGTCGTCAAGTCCACGTCGGTGCACAAGGCGGGCACGGGCGGCGGCACGGACACGGGCAACGGCAACGGCAACGGCAACGGGACGGGGAACGGCACCGGGACCGGGACCGGCTCCGGCTCCGGCTCCGGCTCCGGCGGCAACCAGCCGACCCCGGACGGCGGTGCCAAGCCGGTCGGCACCGGCACGAACGGCACCGGCACCTCCACCGCCGGCTCCGGAGGCCAGCTGGCCCAGACCGGTACCGACTCGGCCACGAGCTGGGCCCTCGGTGCTTCCGGCGTGGCGCTCGCCATGGGTGCCGCGCTCGTGGCGGGCACCGGCCGCCGGCGCCGGCCCACCGCGTAGCGGCCCCGGCCCCGGCCCGCAACGGCTCGGCCCCCCTCGGCACGCAGGTGTCGAGGGGGGCCGGTCGGGCCGGTGGGGCGTCAGGGGCGGGCGGGGTGTTCGGGGAGCCGCAGGCGGCGGTGTTCCAGGACCGTGGCGAGGGCGTAGGCGCCGCCGCCCGCGACGGCGAGGACCCCGTAGAGGCCGGGGGTGTCGAACGAGAGCGCCGCGGTGGAGGTCAGCGCGAGCCAGACGCCGAGGGCGTAGTGCAGCACGTTGCGGCGTACGGCGCCTTCGGCGAGGTAGAGCAGGCCGACGACGAGTCCGGAGCCGGCCGGCCACAGGACGGACGGGAGTTCCGGCAGGTCCAGGACGGACGTAAGGCCGGTGATGGCGAGGAACAGGGCGGTGAAGGCCGCGATCCAGGCCGCGCCGAGCAGCCGGCCGGAGAGGACCTCGGGGGCGGCGGCCCCGCGCTGGGCCCGCAGTGCGGCGGCGGTGGACTGGACGATGCCGGCGGTGAGCCCGGTTCCGAGGAGGGCCGTGGGCAGCCAGCCGGGCAGGTCGAGCAGGGGCGCGTCGCCCTGGGAGGCTGCGGCGGCGCCGTGTCCCAGGACGTAGGCGAGTCCGAAGCTGAGGTAGGCCGCGCGGTTGTCGACCTCGTGCGGACGGCCGGCGGGACGGGCGCGGGAGACGGGCGGCAGCGATGCGGTGGCGTGGCCGGACATGGTGGGACCCCTCCGGGGTGGTGTCGTCGTCGGGTGCGCGTACGGGTGGGGCAGGGCGAACGGGGCCGTGCGGAACGGGCCGTGCGGCGGATCGGTGGCGCCGCACGGCGGCCGCCGGCGGCGGCGCGGCCCGGGGGTGCGGTGCGGGCCGCGCCCCCGGGGGCGGGTCAGTGGCCGCTGCCGTCCAGGGCGCTGTCGGGGATCCAGGAGCCGTGGATCCCCGCGGTCACCCGGCGGGGCAGGTGGACGGTGGCGACCCGGTCGAGGCCGGCGGCGTCCAGCACCAGGAGCTGTGAGGCGTCCTGCTTGAGGTCGGAGACCACGGTGAGCAGGTAGCCGTCGTCCTCGTTGGTGGCGCCGGCCGCGGGGACGAAGACGGCCTCGCTGGGCAGGCGGGCGTCGCCGACCTGGTGGATGCGGCGGGCGCCGGTGGTGCGGTCGTACTTGACGACGCCGTAGCCGCCGAAGCCCTGCTGGTCGGGGAAGGACACCGCGTACTGGTAGCGGTGTTCGGCGCCCAGGTAGTTCTCGTTGAGGGTCGGGAACTCGACCGCGAGGTCGTCGATGATCTGCTCGTCGACGGTGCCGGCCGCCGTGTCGATGACCCAGCGGCGGGTGTGGGAGCGGGTGTTGGGCTCGGCTCCGCGGTCGGGGGCGCCGACCCACCAGTTCCAGGAGAGCCGGAAGGCCTCGCGGTCGACGGTGGGGCCCTCCAGGACGATGCGGCCCCGGCCGTCCTCGTAGGCGTTGGCGACGTGCAGCATGTTGCCGGGTTCGATGGAGAACCAGCGGATGTGCCGGGCCCCGTCCTCTCCGCGGGGCATGACGCCGATGCGGGAGGGCTGGTCGTCGCTCCAGGCGTAGGGGATGCCGGAGTGCTCGGTGGGGTCGAAGGTGACGTTGCCCTCGATGAAGACCACGTGGTGGCGGGTGATGGCGAAGTCGTGCTTCAGGGAGGCGGTGGCTCCCGGGACTTCGAAGCTGTGGGTGACGGCCCCCTTGGCGTCGGCGACGTAGTACATCAGGAAGGGCGGGAACGGGGAGGAGCCGAAGAAGTGGAGCTCCCCGGTGACCGGGTCCTCCTTGGGGTGCGCGGTCATGGCGGAGGTCAGCTTCCCGCCGAAGTCGTGGGCGCCGACCGTCTCCAGGTCGGCCGTCAGCTCGAAGGGCAGCGCGGCCTCGCTGAGCGCGAGGAGCCGTCCGGCGTGCTCGATGACGTGCGTCCCGGCGGTGCTGGCCGTCAGGTCGGGGCCGCGCTCGGTCATGTACGGGGCGCCGTCGAGGGCGGGGGTGTGGACCCAGCGGTTGCGGTACCACTCGGCGCGGCCGTCACGCAGGCGGATGCCGTGGACCATGCCGCTGCCCTTGAACCAGTGGGTGGGAGTGATGCCGGGCTTGGGGTTGTGGCTGTTGCGGATCAGCCGGCCGGTCAGCTCGGGCGGCAGGCTGCCCTCGACGGTGAGGCCGGTCGCGGTGATCTCGTCGGCGACGGGGGCGTAGTGGCCGGTCAGGTAGGGCGGGAGCGTGGTCATCGTGGGTCCTCGGTGTGGTCGGGGGTGGTGGGTGAGGGAGCGTCAGGCAGGCTGTTCGGCGCGGGACTTGAGGCAGTCGAGCCAGGTCTGCAGGGAGGTCTTCAGGGCGGTGGCGAGTTCGTCGGCGGCGGCGTCGACGGGGGCTCCGCTCCAGGACTCCTCGGTGTGGACGACGGTGCCGGTGTCGGTCTGCTCGAAGGTCCACGCGTGGATGCCGACGATGCCCTGGACGGTGCCGCCCCAGAGGATGCGCCGGCCGGGGACGAGTTCGCGGATGGTGGAGGTGATGGTCATGCCGTGGGTGAGCCAGGTGAAGTCGGTGCCGGCGGCCATCGGGCCGCCGAGGGCGGCCCGGTCGATGCCGTCGTTCCAGGAGGGCCAGTTGTCGACGTCGGTGTGCAGTGCCCAGACGGTGGCCAGGGGTGCGTCGATCCGGGTGGTCAGGCGGACGACGACGGGGGCGGTGGTGTCGATGGTGTGCATGCGGGGTCCTTGCGTTTCTCGGAGCGGGGTCATGGGGGCGAGGGCGAGGTCAGGGCGCGGGGGCGGGGGCGGGGGCGGGGGCGGGGTCAGGGTGCGGACACGGGGTCGTCCGCACGGTCCGGGCAGGGCGGTCGGGTGGGGGCGGGCGGCGGGGTGGGTTCGGTGCGGCGGGCCGGGCGGGTGAGGGGCACGGCGAGGAGGGCGGTGGCGGCCAGGATTGCGGCGGAGACCGCGAAGGCGGCCCGGTAGCCGGCGGTGAGGGCTTCCAGGTGGGGCTGGTGGGCGGCGGCGCGGGTGGTGACCGAGCCGGCCAGGGTGGCGAGGGCGGCGAGGCCGATCGCGCCGCCGACCTGGCGGGTGGTGTTGACCAGTCCGCCGGCCAGGCCCGCGTCCCGTCCCGGGACGCCGTCCACGGCGAGCGCGGTGAGCTGGACGAAGGCGATGCTCAGGCCGAGGCCGACCATGATGCTCGGGCCCAGTACGTCGACGGCGTAGCTGCCGTCGGCGCTCATCCGGGACAGCCACAGCAGGCCGGCGGCCTCGGTGAGGAGGGCCGCGGTCACGGTGGCGGTGGCGCCGATGCGGCGGGAGACGCGGGGCGCGGCGACGGCGCCGAGGATGTTGGCCAGGGCGAGCGGGAGTTGGCCGGCGCCGGTGGCCAGCGGGCTCATGCCGAGGACCTGTTGCTGGTAGAGCGGCAGGAAGAAGAACAGGGCGATCCACACGGATCCCAGCAGTGCCATCAGCAGGTTGCCGGCGGTGACCCGGCCGGCCGCGAAGAGGCGCGGCGGTATCAGCGCGTCCGGCCGGCGGCGCTCGACGGCGGCGAAGACCGCGAGGAGGACGCCCGAGGCGAGGAGGGCGCCCAGGACCCGGGCGTCCGTCCAGCCGCTGCCGCGTGCGCTGGTCAGGGCCCAGACCAGGCAGGTCAGGGCGAGGGTGACGGTGGCGGTGCCCGGCAGGTCGAACCGCCCGGCGGCGCGGCCGGCGGCGCGGGGCACGAGCGCCGCCACGGCGGCGAGGACCAGTACCGCTCCGAGCGCGACGGCGTGGAAGATCCAGGGCCAGCCCCACGCCTGGGTGAGCACGCCGCCGAGCAGGACGCCGCCCGCTCCCCCGGCGCCGGAGACCGCGCCCCACACCCCCAGGGCCCGGCCCCGGCCGGGGCCGGGCGGGAAGAGGTCCATCGTCAGGGCGAGTGCGGCGGGGGCGATGGCGGCGGCGCCGAGTCCCTGGGCGGCGCGGGCGGCGATCAGTACGGCCGGGGAGGCGGCCAGTCCCGCCGCCAGGGAGGCCCCCGCGAACACCGCGAGGCCGGCGATGAGCACCCGGCGGCGGCCGAGGAGGTCGGCCGTGCGGCCTCCGGCGAGCAGCAGCGCCCCGAACGCCAGGCCGTACGCGTTGACCACCCAGGTCGTGCCGCCGTCCGAAAGGCCCACCCCGCCGCGGATCTGCGGCAGTGCCACGTTCACGATCGAGGTGGCCAGCATGACGGTGAACTGCGCGGCGGCGAGCGCCGCGAGCACGGTTCCCCGGTGGGGCGGGGGGGTGGGGGGCCGGTCCTTCGTGCGTCCTGGGTTCATGACGCACAGCCTCGTGCCGGGCGGTGTCCACCTTCCATGGCCGGCGGGGGCCACCGCTGTCCAGTGCTGTCCGCTCCTGTCCACCGGCCGGCCCGGCCGTGGCGGTACGCGGCGTGCGGCGCGGGTCCCGCCGGTGGGCGGATCCCCTAGTGGCTGTGGAGTTCCTGGCGCCAGAGGGCTTCGCAGAGCAGGTCCAGGCCTTGGCGCAGGTGGCGCCGGTAGGTGCCGTACGGGAGGCCGAGGCGGCGGGCGGCGGCTTCCTGGGTGGGGGCGCCGGAGAAGTAGCCCGCGGTCAGGGCCTCGCGGGCCCGTACTCCGCGCGGGTCGAGGGCGAGGTCGTCGACGCTCTGGCGGAGCAGGGTGCGCAGGTCCGCGGCGGGGTCCTGGGAGTCGGCGGCGAGACGGACGCGCGTCAGGGCGCAGGCGGCGAAGGCGGCGGGGTCGCGCCAGTGGGCGAGGGCTTCGCGTACGGCCTGGTCGAACGCGGTGCGCGTGAGGCCGGCGGGTCTGGGCCGGGCGGGTGCGTCGGTGGCGGTGATGAAGCGGCGGATCCAGGCCTCGACGGGTACCTGGCGCCAGTCGACGCCGAAGAGGCCGTAGGTGTGCTCTCCCACCCGGGGGCGTGCCCCGGTGTCTTCGAGGGTGCCCTTGACGCGGGCGGCCCAGGTGTCGGCGTCCTGGAAGACGGCGAAGCCGTAGGCACGGCCGTGGGCTCGGGCGGCCTCGGCCTGGGCGCGGGAGCTGCTGAGGTCGATGACGCGGGAGGGGACCTGGTAGCGGCCGGGGTAGACGGAGAAGCGGCTGATGCCGATGTGCTCCCCCGGTTTCACGGGGTCGGTGCTCTGGGTGTGCTGCCAGGCGGCCGCCACGACGGGGTCGGCGGCCAGGTCGGCGGGGGCGGGCGGGGCGGGCAGGGCGAGGCGGGCGGTGAAGGCGACGGTCTCGCCGGTGCTGACGAGGCGGTAGACGCTGAAGGCCTCGGGCTGGCGCAGTGCCCAGTAGCGGACGACGTCGGCGCCGGCGGGTCCTTCGGTCTCTTCGGCCATGCGGAGGATGACATCGATGTCGTCGGGGTGCAGGGGGCGGTCGTGGACTTCGTCCTCGCGGGACCAGGTGCGGACCCGGGTGAGGATGTCCGTCTCGCGGAAGAGGTAGAAGAGCTCGTCGGTGACGGTCCAGACGCGTTCTTCGGGGGCCTCGCGCAGGAGGCGCAGGTATTCGTCCGCGAGCCGGCGGCGGATCGCGGTGAAGGCGTTGGGGGCCCGCCAGCGCAGGTCCGCGGCCAGGGCTTCGCGTGCGGCGTCGTGCGGGTGCAGGCCGCGGTGGGTGGATTCCATGAAGGGCAGGTCGCGCAGCCAGTCGAAGAGGGGGTGGGCGTCCTCGTCGGGCAGTACGGCGGCGAGGAGTTCCTCGGAGGTGGAGTGGGCCTGGGCGGCGACTTCCAGGGCGCGGCGGTGGGCCGGTGTGGGCACCTCCCCTATGAGTCCGGCGAGCAGGGTGCGCAGGATGCCGGCCGAGGGGGCCCAGAGTTGCTCCGGGTTCCAGCTGTCGCTTCCGGCGGCGGCGGCCAGGGACAGGGCCAGGGGGTTGCCCCCGGCGAAGTTCAGGACGCGGTCGCGGAGTTCGGGGCGGACCCGGGACGCGGTGAGGAGGCTGCGGGCCTGTTCCTCGGAGAAGGGGTTCAGTTCGGCGAGGTGCAGGAGGCCGGACCAGGCCGGGTCGGCGGTCCACTGGGGCTGGGGGGCGTGGCGGCCGGCCAGGACGACGAGGGCGTCGTCCGCGGTGCGGGGCAGGAAGTTCTGCCACAGCCAGCTCTCCAGCCACTGGCAGTGTTCGAAGGAGTCGACGAACAGGACGGTGCCCGGTACGTCCAGGAAGGCGCCGGCGGCGCGCTCGAAGTCGGCCGGGTCCCGGCTGACGAAGCGGCCGTCGAGTTCGACGAGCGGCCGGCCGCCGGCCCGGGCGCGGTCGGCCAGGCAGCGCAGCAGCGCCGACTTGCCGATGCCGCCCGGGCCGTACACGTAGAACGCGAAGGGGGCGCGGGGGTCCCCGGCCAGCGCCTGGTCGAAGCGCGCGAGTTCCCCTTCGCGGCCGATGAACGCGCGTGTGCGCGCGGTGCGCAGTCTTTCTCCCACAGACGCCATGACGGCTCACTTCCCCCGGTCCCTGGAGCGGGACCCCTGTCCGGAATCATTCTCTGGCGGGCCGGCCGGCGGCTGGTCCGGCGCGGGGCACGCGCGGGTGGTGGTCAGCCGGTGCGCTGGGTGGGGGCTCCGCGTCGGCCGGTCGTCGGCCAGGCCTTCTCGGCCGAGGTGGAACGCGTCCGGTGGGGACGCCGAGCGGGCCGTCGGCCGGCGGTCACTCGTGCAGGATCCTAACAACCGTTCGGGATTCGGAAGTTGGCCTGAACTGCTATCTGACGTGTGCCAGGTTCCCGTGGTCGGAGCGGCCGTCGACGTGGCGGGTGCTCTCCACGACGCGCCGGAAGCGCCCGTCGGGGGCGTACTCCGCGAAGAGGTGGACCTCGATGCGGGAGGTCTGGCCGTTGTGCTGGGTGACGGTGACGGTGTGGCGGTCGGCGTAGCGGGTTGCGTCGCGGAGTTCGTCGTGGACCTCGACGTTCCCGGTGCGGACCAGGGAGCGCAGGCGGGTCATGTGCTGGGCGAAGGCGGCGCGGTCGCTCCACACGCCGTCGGTGCACTGGCGGTAGTCGGGGGTGAAGTGCCGGTCGAGGGCTTCGTCGAGGCTGGGGAGGGGGGTGAAGAGCAGGTCGTGGAGGGCGCGGGTGATGTCGGTCGGCGTCATGGCGGTGGTTCTCCTGAGGGGGGTGGTGGTCAGTTCCGGCCGGGGCCGTGGGTGAGGGGGGTGAAGTCCAGCGGCAGGGAGGCGGGGCCGCGGGTGTAGAGGCCGGTCTCCCGGTAGGGGGGTCCGGGGCTGTGGCGGACCTGGTCGAGGAGCGGGAGGAGCGTCGCGGCGACGGTCTCGATCTCGGCGCGGGCGAAGGCGGCGCCGACGCACTGGTGGAGTCCGGTGCCGAAGGCCAGGTGCTGGGCGGCGGCGGTGAAGGAGCGGGCGGCGCCGAGGTCGGGGCGGTCGATGTCGAAGGTGTCCGGGGCGGTGAAGGCCTCGGGGTCGCGGTTGGCCGCGCCGATCATGCAGAAGACGGTCGCTCCGGCCGGGACGGTGGTACCGGCGAACACGGTGTCCTGCTCGGCCTGTCGGGGGATGAGCTGGACGGGCGGGGTGTAGCGCAGGGTCTCGGCGATCGCGGCGGGCAGCAGGGCCGGGTCCTGCCGTACGCGGGCGAGCTGGTCGGGGTGGTCGATCAGGTGCTTGAAGAGCAGGGCGAGGGTCTTGTCGGCGGGTTCGGTGGCGGCGACCAGGACGTTGATGATCAGCGCGGTGACGTCGCGGTCGGTCATGGCGACGCCGTCGAACTCGGCGGTGCACAGCCTGGATATGAGGTCGTCGCCGGGGTGGCGGCGGCGTTGTCCGATGACGGGGAGGAGGTAGGCCTCCAGCTGCTCGGCGCAGTCCAGGCAGTGGCGGCGGCGTTCGGGGGTGAGGACGATGCTGGTGACGAACTCGGCGACGCCGCTGTGCCAGGCGGTGATCCGCTGCCAGTCCTCCTTGTCCAGGGCGAGGATGTCGAGGGTCACGCGGACGCCGAAGGGCTTGCCGAAGTCGTTGACGAGGTCCACCCGGCCGCGGGGCAGGAAGGGCGCGATGAGCTCGGCGGTGTTGGTGCGTACAGCCTGGACCTGCTCGTGCAGGGCGGGTCCCGTGAAGGCGCGGACGACGATCTTCCGTTTGGCGGTGTGCTCGGCGCCGGTCATCTGGGCCAGGACCGGCCCGCGCATCACCGGTTCGGCGCGCGCCTGGAGCGTCTCGGTGCTGAACGCCTCGTGGTCGCTCAGCACCCGTTTCACGTCGCGGTACCGGGAGAGGAAGTAGCTGTCGGTCGCGGGCTCGTAGTGCACCGGCGCCCGGTCCCGCAGGTGGGCGAAGTGGCGGTAGGGGTCGGCGGCGAATTCCTCGGACAGGATGCTGAAGCGGGAGTCGGTCTGGGGCATGGCGGGCCTCGCAGGTGGGGAAGGCGGGAGGTTCGGACCGGGCGGGAACGCGGGCCGCCCGGTGGTGCGGCGTGGACCGGGGAGGGGACGGGGAGGGACCGGGCCGGGGACGGCGGGGGCGCGCCCCGTGAGCCGTCCGGGACGGTACGCCGGTACGCCGCCCTCCCGCGCACGGCGCCGCACCGGCCGCCGCGAGCGGTCGCGGGCGGTCGCGGGCGGTCGCGGAGCGGTCCGGCAGCGGCGGCCGGTGACGGCTGGGGCGGTGTTGTACGGCTGACCGCGGGCGGGTCGGCGGGCGGGGTACGTGATGCCCCGGCGGGCGGGGTGTCCGCAACGGCGCAGGGACACAGGGACACAGGGGGCTCGGCAGGTACGGCGACGGCGTCCTTCCCGCGGTCAGCCGTACGACACCGCCCCCGGCGGTCGCCCCCGGCGGGCGGCCGTTCGCGCGGGCTACCGTCCGGGGCGGCCGGGGGTGCGCCCGCGCGCGAGGCGGGTGGCGAGGAGCGCGAGGTTCACCGCGAGGGCCACGGCCGCCAGCACGGTCTGCCAGAGCGGGCCGCCGGAGGCGAGGCCGGCCACCAGGTAGACGGTGAGGAGGACGGCGAGGACGGCGTCCGGGACGGCGCCCCGCTTCCACCACGGGCGGCGGGGGGCCTCCCCCTCGGACAGGCGCAGCGCGTACAGCTCCACGGGGCCGAACTCCTCCTCGGGGGCGCGTCCGGTGGCGTCGAGGTGGCCGGCGGCCTCCGCGGTCAGTTCCGCGGCGCGCGGGCGGGGTATCGCGTGGCGCTCTTCGAGGAGCCCGGTCAGGCGGGCCGGCCAGAGGGCGCGTTCTTCGGTGGTGGGGGCGTCGGTCTCGGGTTTCACGGTGATTCCTTCGGGGTCTTCGGTCGGTGTGGCCGGGGGGCCGGACAGAGGAGGGCGAGGGGGTGTCGTCACGGTCGTTTCGTACGCCCGGAGGGCGCGCCGCACGGCAGGAACGAGTGTGACGACACCCCCCAGGCCGGGCAGGCACAGGAGCGGGGTGGGGAGGTGGCCGAGCGGCTGCGCGGGCAGGGAGGTGAGGGCCGCCGCGCCGAGGAGCGTCGCCGCGGCCACGGCCGCCCACCCCCGTGCGCGGCGCCGGCGGCTGCGGGCGGTGGCCGCGAGGCCGCCGCCGGCCAGGGCCGCGGCGATGAGTGCGGCGCCGGCCAGGCCGGCCGGAGTCACGGGCAGCATGAGGCCGTGGACCGCCCACAGGCCGGCGCCGGCCGTGAGGGCGGCCAGGCCGACCGGGGCGGCGGCGGTGCGCAGTGCCTCCCGGGGTGTCGGGCCGCCGTGGAGCCGGCGCAGGTGTTCCTCGGGCGGGAGGCGCTCGCGGGCCACGGCGGCGGCGTACTCCTCCGGCGGGCCGAAGGCGTCGTGGGGGTCCTGCGCGCTGTCCGCGCAGTGCTGCGCGACCTCGTCCAGCACCGTGTCGGCGGTGGCGGCGTCCACGGAGTGCGCGGCCAGGGCGAGTCGGAGCCGCGCGTTCCACCGGGTGGCGGGGTCATTCATGGGTCTCCTCGACGCCGGGGGGCAGGAGCCGGGCCATGGCGTCGGAGAACTGCAGCCAGCCGGCGGTCTCCTGCCGCAGCCGGGCGCGTCCGGCGTCGGTGAGCCGGTAGACCTTGCGGCCCGGCCCGCCCTCTCCCGGTTCCCACCGGGCCTCCACCGTCCCGTCGGTCTCCAGCCGGCCGAGCACCGGGTACAGCGCGCCGCCGCGGACGGTGCCGAAACCCCGTGCGGCCAGCTCCTGCACCAGTGCGTAGCCGTGCCGGTCGCCCTCGGCGAGGACGGCGGCGAGGGCGAGGGGCAGTACCCCGCGCAGCCATCCGGCCATGGGCTCCGTACCGGCCACCGACAGCCATCTCCGTTCTGCACTCCCGGAGTTCGCTACTCCGGGAACCCGACTAGTTCGTTCTCAGACTAGTGTGGGCGCGCGTCTGCTCCGCGTCAACAGCCTCCGGGGGGACGCTGGTTGGCGGGCGGGGTGCGGCGGGCGGGGTGCGGCGGGGATCAGCCGATGCGCGGAGCCCGGGTGACGCGGCCTTCGGCGTCGGTGAAGACGCGGACGCGGTCCTCCCGGAAGTCCATCGTCACCAGGGAGCCGTCCGCGACGACCGGGACCTGGGTGATGTCCGGGTGCGTGCGGCGGATCTCCGCGACCGCCTCGTCCGCCGTGCGTCCCACCAGCTCGGGCCACTGCTCTGCGGGCATGTGCTCGTCCTCCTCCGGTCCGGGTGTCCGTCTCCCCCGCCCCTACCCGTCCGGCAGGGGACAAACGGGAGCGGCCGGGCCGGATCCCGGGCCGGGGCGCACCGCCCCGGGGCCCGCCGGGGCCGGTTCGGGGGCGGTTCGGGGCCGCCGTAGGGTGGGCGGGTGACCCTGCGCAGCCTTCACGACCGATCCGCCCTGGCCGACCGCTTCGGGCGCGACCCGGCGATGCACCTGATGGAACTCGGCGACCTCGACGACCTGCTGTGGCCGCACACCAGTTGGTACACGGTGTCGGACGACGGCCCGGTCGCCCTGCTGTACGCGGTCGGCGACGTCCCGACCCTGCTCGGCTTCGCGCGCCCCGGACAGGCCGCCGGGCTGGAGGAGCTGGCCGAGGCGCTGCTGCCGGTCCTGCCCCGGAGCTTCTTCGGGCACCTCACCGGAGCGGCCGGCAAGGTGCTGGAGTCGGCGTACGCGGTCCGGCCGCACGGCACCCTGGTGCGGATGGCGCTCACCGATCCCGGCCGGGCCGCCCGGCACCCGGACGGTCCGTGGCAGCCCGCCCCGCTGGACCGGAGCGATCTGCCGGAGCTGCTGGCGCTGTTCGAGCAGGCGTACCCGGGCAACTGGTTCGACCACCGGATGCTCGACACCGGCCAGTACGTGGGCGCGCGGCAGGACGGGCGGCTCGTCGCCGTCGCGGGCGTGCACGTCTACTCGGCCGCCTACCGGGTCGCCGCGATCGGGAACGTCGCCACGCATCCCGGGGTGCGCGGGCGGGGCGCGGGCGGGGCCTGTGTCGCGGCGCTGTGCCGGCGGCTCGGGAAGAGCGTGGACCACATCGGGCTGAACGTGCGGGCGGACAACGCCACGGCCGTCGGGCTCTACCGCAGGCTCGGGTTCTCGGAGGTCACCGAGTTCGCCGAGGCCACCTTCACCGCGCTCCCCCAGGCGCCGACCGGCTGAGCGGCGCCCCGCCCCGCGACCGGGTGCGGGGCGAGTCCCGGCCGCGGGGCGGGGCGTTCACCGGGCGGGCGTCGGCCGGTCCGTGGCCAGGCCCAGGAAGAAGCGGCAGGTCCGGGCGAGTTCCTGGAGCTGCACGTACGCGGCGGGCCCGTCGTCGGGCAGTCCGTCGGCCAGGACGCGCCGGGTGTCCTCCAGGGTCGCGGTGTCCGGGCGCTGCCCGGGCCGGGCGGCCAGCGGCATGAGCAGGCCCAGGTGCCCGCTGAGCCACAGGAACCACAGGCGGCGCAGTGCGGCGGGGGGCAGGCCCTCGCTCGGTGCGAGGACGATCGTGATCGACTCGCCGATGACCGCGACGTCCAGCGGCGCCGCGGCCGCGGCGGGGTCGTCGGCGTCCCGTACGAAGAATGCGCCGGCCTTCGCGGATGCGCTCACGCGTGTCCTGTCCCTTCTCTCCACGGCTCACCGGTGGTCCCGGGGCGGTTCGCCCGCGGGGAGAAGTCTCGCGCGAATCCGCCGGCGGGAACGTGAAATGGGCCGAGGACGCACCACGGGGCATCTCGTGGGAGTAGCGTCTACCCTCCCCCTCGACCGCTTCGCCCTGCCCTCCCCCGCGCCGCGCACCCGTAGGGCGGGCCGCGCGGCGGGCCGGCGCCCGCTCGGGGGCCGGTCTGCGGGGCCGTGGTTCAGGTTCCGGGCCGCAGGCCGGCCAGCAGGACCTCCAGGGCCAGTTCCGTCGCCTCGGACAGCGGGGTGTCGTCGAGGAGCGAGGCGACCGCGAGGGTCGCCAGGCCGTGGACGGCCGAGAAGGCGACCTGTGCGAGCCGGACGGGATCGCCCGGGCGCACGTCGCCCGCCTGCTGCCCTTCCGTGATCAGCCGGGCGACGGTCAGCAGGCTCTCGTGGCCGAGGTCGCGCAGCTCCGCGCTGGGGTCGTCGGCGTGTTTGGCGGTGAACATCAGGTCCAGCAGCGCCGTGTGCCCGACCGCGAAGTCCACGTAGGCCCGGCCCAGTGCGGCCAGGCGCGCCCCGACGGGTCCGGCGGATCGGGCGGCCGTGCGCAGGCGGTCGTTGAGGGTGGTGAAGCCGCTGACGGCGAGTGCGTCCAGGAGGGCCTGGCGGTCGCGGAAGTGGCGGGCCGGCGCGGCGTGGCTCACGCCGAGTTCGCGGGCCAGGCCGCGCAGGGTCAGGCCGTCCGCCCCCGAGGCGGCGAGGACGGTCTCCGCCCGTTCCAGCAGGGCGGCCCTGAGATTTCCGTGGTGGTACGGGCCGTCGGGCACGACGGTCTCCCCTCTGCTCTGCTTCGATGTTGTCGTTGACTACAATGGTGGCGATGCCTACATTGATTATGACGCGATCCGTGGAAGTGGAGCAGCCGACATGTCGATGACCTACCGGGGCACGGTGGCCCTGATCACCGGGGCGAGCGCGGGGCTCGGCGCCGAGTTCGCCCGCCAGTGGGCCGCGCGCGGGGCCGACGTGGTGCTGGTCGCCCGGCGTCTGGACCGGCTCGAGGAGCTGGCGCGGGAGCTGGAGGAGCGGTACGGGGTCCGGGCCGTCCCGGTCGCCGCCGACCTGGCGCTGCCCGGGGCGGGGGCCGCCCTGCACGCGGAGCTCGCCGCCCGCGGGATCCGGGTCCAGACGCTGGTCAACAACGCGGGCTTCGGCAGCTACGGCCCCTTCCTGGAGCAGGATCCGGCGCAGGTCGACCGGATGATCCAGCTCAACGTGACGGCGGTGGCCGGGCTGACCCGCGCCTTCCTGCCCGACCTGGCCGCCGACGGCCGGGGGGCGCTGGTCACCCTCGCCAGCACCGCCGCCTACCAGCCCACCCCGTCGATGGCGCTCTACGGGGCGACCAAGGCCTTCGTGCTCAGCCTCACCGAGGCGATCGCCTACGAGACCCGGGGCTCCGCGCTGCGGGTGCTCGCCGTCTCCCCCGGGCCGACCGGCACCGAGTTCTTCGACGTGGTCGGCAGCCGGGACGCGGTCGTCGGCAGGATCGCCACGGCCGACCAGGTCGTCTCCGCCGCCCGCCGCGCCCTCGAACGCGGCACGACCCCGCCGAGCATGGTCGCGGGCCTCGGCAACCGGGTCTCCGCGCTGGCCTCCCGCCTCGCCCCGCGCCGTCTCGCACTGGCCGTCGCCGGCCGCGCCCTGAAGGCCTGAGCCGCGCGCGGGCCGGTTCCGGACGCCCCGGACCCCGGGCCGGCCGGGACCGGCGCGGCTCCCCGCGGGTCCGTCAGCCCCCGTTCGACGGGGTCTGCCTGATGCCGTCGACGACGGCCCTGCGGGTGATCGCGCTGGTGAAGGTGATCGTGCCGGGCGGGATCACGACCTCCGCTCCGGGGTCCGCGGTGACCTGGACGGTGCGCCGACCGAGGAAGACGTGGGTCGTCCTGTCGAAGATCCACTCCTCTCGCTGTCCGCTGTCCCCGTCCTGCCGGGCGACCCCCACACCCCGCCGGCCGAGCGCGTCCGCCACGTCCTGCACGACGACGACGCCGGGGATCTTCGCTGCGGCCCGGAACAGCGCCGGGTACAGCTGCGCGGGCGGGTAGGTCCCGCCCAGCAGGTCACCGATGGTGGTGAAGGCCTGCTGGTCGGGTGAGCGCCCCTTCCCTTTGGTCTCCCGGTAGATCTTCGCGAGCAGTTCGTCGGGGTCGGTGGTCAGCGTGTTCAGGTAGTCGTACGAAGGGGTGTTCAGGGTGGCCACCGGGGGCCGGCCGCGCTCGTCGGGCAGGCTCAGCGTCTCTCCCCCGGGGCTGGGTTCGCTCGCGGGGTCGATCAGCCAGCCCTTGGTGCCGTCGGGGGAGTTCCACATCTGGCGGCGGTGCAGCGGGTAGCCGGCCAGGGTGGTCTTGCCGTCGACCGTCTTCAGGAAGGTCTCCGAGGTCTGGGACTCGATGTAGATGTACTGGCCGGGCCTGACCGCGGGGCGAGGCCCCCCGGCCGCCGCCAGCGAGATCCGGTCCAGGAGCTCCGGTACGCCCTGGGTGGTCGCGGCGCCGACCGGAGTGGTCATGACCGGTCCGGCGGCGAGGGCGCCGGGCCCCCCGGCGGGCAGGGCCAGTACGACCACGACCGCCCCGGCCACGGCGGCAGCCGCCAGGGGCAGGGTGATCGACGGGCGCGGCAGCCGAAAGCGCCGCGTCCCGGAGGGTGTTGTCGCCTCCGTACGCTGTTCGTGCTGGATCCGGGCCATCAGACGCTCCTTGTGGAATCGGTGGCGGCCCGCGGGCAGGTCACGCGCCGTCCAGGACAGGAGCTGTGCGCTCTCGTCCGGTCCGGCCGGTCCCTGCCCGGACGTGTTCGCGTTCGCGTTCATCGGTTTCCTCCCTGCGCGGGCCGGACCACGGGTACGTGGTCACCCCTTGTCTGTCGCCCGGGACCGGCGCCTTCCCGTATTCCGCGTCCTTTCTCCGGCGCCGCACCTGCAGCGGCAGTACCGGCAGCCGCCGCGTCCAGCCCGTCCGCACCGTCCGCCGCGAGTGCGCGCAGCTTCCTGCGTGCCCGGGACAGGCGGGAGCCGACGGTGCCGACGGCGACCCCCAGCGCCCGCGCCGCGGACTCGTAGTCCAGGCCCTCACCCAGGCACAGCGCCACCACCTCGCGCTCGGTCCGGCGCAGCGAGGCGAGGGCGGTCAGGGCGCGGGCGAGGCGGCGCCGGTCGTCGACCCGCCGCACCACCTCCTCGGCGTGGTCGGGGACCGACAGCTCGGCCGCCGCGGCCGCGAGGGCCGCCGCCCGGTAGCGCCGGTTGCTCCGGTACTGGTTGCGCGCGGTGTTGGTGGCGATGCCCAGCAGCCACGGCCGCAGGGATCCGCCCTCGGGCTCGACCCGTTCGCGCAGCCGCCACGCCTCCATGAACGTCGCGGCCATCACGTCCTCGGCCGTCGACCAGTCGGCGGTCAGTCGGAAGGCGTGGTTGTAGACCGCGCGGGCATGGCTGTCGAACAGCTCCGCGAACGCGCTCGAATCCCCGGCCCGTATCCGGGTTCGCAATTGGGTGCTCACCTCCATGAGCTGTCCGGCACCGCACACTCCCTTCCCGTGACCTGCGACACACCGGGCGCACAGGCCGGCCGGGCACCGGCCCGGCCACCGGGGGCCGGAGGTGACGGGGACCGCCCGGGCAGGGTACGAAGTCCTGGTGAACGAACAGACCCCGGCCGCGACCGTCCGCGTCTTCATCGCGCTCGCCCCGCCCGACGACGCGAAGGAGGAGCTGGTGCGGGCGCTGCGCCCCGCCTACGCCGCGTACCCGCAGCTGCGGTGGAACCGCGTCGAGGACTGGCACATCACGCTGGCGTTCCTCGGCGAGCTCCCGGCGGGGGCCGTGCCGCCCCTGCGGGCGCCGCTCGCGGACCTCGCGGCGGCGAGCCGTCCCGTACGCCTCGCGCTGCGCGGCGGCGGGCACTTCGACGAGCGGGTGCTGTGGAGCGGGATCGAGGGGGACGCCGAGGGGCTGCACCTGCTCGCCGCCGGGGTGCGCGGCGTGGTCAAGGAGTGCGGGATCGCCTTCGCGGACCGGCCGCTGCGCCCCCATCTGACGCTGGCCCGGGCGCGCCGGGGCGATCCGTCCGGCGCGGTGGAGGCCGCCGCGGGGCTCGCCGCGTTCGCCGGCCGCCGGTGGGAGGCCGCGCGCCTGCACCTGGTCGGCAGCAACATCGGCCGCGGCCCGGGGCCGATCCGCTACCGCGACATCGAGGCCTGGGACTTCGGCGGCGGACACTGACGGCCCCCGCCACCCCCGGGCCGGTCCGGGCCGGGTCGGTCCGGGTCGGTCCGGGAGGCACGCTCTAGCGCATCAGGCCGGCGCGGCGGGCCGCCTCGTCCTCCGCGGCCGTGCCCGCGCGCCTGCCGGGCTTGGCGCGCAGGACGTAGCGGAAGGGGAGGCCTCCGGGAGCGGCGAGCACGCCGCCGAAGCGGGTGTCACCGGCGAACCACACCTGCTCCCGGGGGTGCTGCCGGGGCACCTCGGGTCCGTCCCACCCGTCTTCGGGCGGCGGGAAGGAGCAGTGGCTGCGGCCGTCGGGCCCCAGCAGCACGACGCGGCCCTCCGTACCCCAGCGCCTCCCCCGCCGGCGGTCGCCGTCCGCGGAGACCACCCGTACGCCCTCGGCCCGGCAGGGCCACACCTGCCAGCCATAGGTGGCGAGGGCGAGGCGTTCCCTGCGCCGGGCCCCGCGCCACAGGAGCAGCAGGCCGGCCGTCACCGCGGCAGCGGGGGCGAGCAGGGCCGCCGCGGCCGCGCCGAGGGGCGATCCGGGGCCGGCGAGGAGGAGTGCGGCCGCGAGGAGGAGGAGCTGCGCCGCGAGCCACAGCGAGCCCCGGCGCAGGCCCCGTTCCCGGCGCCGCAGGACTTCCTCCACTCCGGGGGTGTCCAGGGCCGCGCCCGGCAGGACCTGGTATCCGTACGCGTGGGCCGTCATCGCCGTGCTCCGGTTCCGGGGAGGGCCACACGTGCGGCGCGGCGGGGGTGGGGCGCCGGCGGGGCGGGCCGCGCCGGGCACCAGGAGCATACTGCCGCCCCCCGGCTCCCGGAACGGCGGGGGAATCGCCCAACGGGCCCGGTCGCGGGCCGTGTTGTACGGGCGCCGGAGTGCCGCGCCCGCGGCTGCCCGGGACCGCGCCCCGCGGCTGCCCCGGGGTGCGGCCCGGGGTCCGGCGGGCCGGCCGTCCGGCGGCGGGAGGTCTGCGGCAGCCGGATGTGCGCACCCCCGTTTGGGGCGGCGGAAACGGGAAACGCGGGTGTCAGCGGGCCGGCACGACACCCCCCCCTGTCGCAGGCCCGCCCGGTGGAGCGCCGTACGCGCACGTCCCGTCCCCCCGGGCGCGCGTACGGCCCACCCTCCCCGCCCCACCCCGCCCGCCTCCGGCGCCGCGGGGTTCTCGCATGTCCGGCCACGCGGTCACCCGACCGGTTTTGCATGAACATACGCAGTCATGCATAATCTTCCCATGTCTAAGGTCCTCACCTCCCTTCCCGCCGGCGAGCGCGTCGGCATCGCCTTCTCAGGCGGCCTCGACACCTCGGTCGCGGTCGCGTGGATGCGCGACAAGGGCGCCGTCCCGTGCACCTACACCGCCGACATCGGCCAGTACGACGAGCCCGACATCGCCTCGGTGCCCGGCCGGGCGAAGGCGTACGGCGCCGAGATCGCGCGCCTGGTCGACTGCCGCGCGGCGCTGGTGGAGGAAGGCCTGGCCGCCCTCGCCTGCGGTGCGTTCCACGTCCGCTCGGGCGGTCGCGCCTACTTCAACACCACGCCGCTCGGCCGCGCCGTCACCGGCACCCTCCTGGTGCGGGCGATGCTCGAGGACGACGTGCAGATCTGGGGCGACGGCTCGACGTTCAAGGGCAACGACATCGAGCGGTTCTACCGCTACGGGCTGCTCGCCAACCCGCACCTGCGGATCTACAAGCCCTGGCTGGACGCGGACTTCGTGACCGAGCTGGGCGGTCGCAAGGAGATGTCGGAGTGGCTCCTGGCGCACGAGCTGCCCTACCGCGACAGCACGGAGAAGGCGTACTCCACCGACGCCAACCTGTGGGGCGCCACCCACGAGGCCAAGACGCTGGAGCACCTGAACACCGGTGTGGAGACCGTGGAGCCCATCATGGGCGTGCGGTTCTGGGACCCGTCGGTCGAGATCGCCACCGAGGACGTGACGATCGGCTTCGACCAGGGCCGCCCGGTGACGATCGACGGGAAGGAGTTCTCCTCCCCCGTCGACCTGGTGATGGAGGCGAACGCCATCGGCGGCCGCCACGGCCTGGGCATGTCGGACCAGATCGAGAACCGGATCATCGAGGCCAAGAGCCGCGGCATCTACGAGGCGCCCGGCATGGCCCTGCTGCACGCGGCGTACGAGCGCCTGGTCAACGCGATCCACAACGAGGACACCCTCGCGCAGTACCACAACGAGGGCCGGCGCCTGGGCCGGCTCATGTACGAGGGCCGCTGGCTGGACCCGCAGGCGCTGATGGTCCGCGAGTCGCTGCAGCGCTGGGTCGGCGCGGCCGTCACCGGTGAGGTGACGCTGCGGCTGCGGCGCGGTGAGGACTACTCGATCCTCGACACCACGGGCCCGGCGTTCAGCTACCACCCGGACAAGCTTTCCATGGAGCGCACCGAGGACTCGGCGTTCGGCCCGGTGGACCGGATCGGCCAGCTCACCATGCGCAACCTCGACATCGCCGACTCCCGGGCCAAGCTGGAGCAGTACGCCGCGCTCGGCCTGATCGGCACCGGGCACCCCGCCATCGGCGCCGCCCAGGCGGCCGCGACCGGGCTGATCGGGACCCTGCAGGAGGGCGGCGCCGAGGCCATCGCCTCCCGCGGCGAGGTCTCGGACGAGGACGTGATGCTGGACCGCGCGGCGATGGAGTCCGGCACCGACTGACGTCTTCCCACCGGCTCCTGCGGGAAAGGGCCGGCCGGGTGCCCGCGGGCGCCCGGCCGGCCCTTTCCCGTGCGTCAGCGCAGGTCGAGCCGCATCAGGACGCGGGGGTGGCCGGCGAGCACCGAGGTGGTGTCGGCGGCGTGCGCGAACCCGGCCCGTTCGAAGTTCTTCCGGAGCCCGGCGTACGCCATGGTCAGGTCGACCCGGGCGGCGCCGTTGTCGAGGGGGTAGGCCTCGACCGCCGGTGCGCCGCCGGTGCGGGCGAAGTCGACGGCGCCGGCGATGAGGGCGTGCGAGATCCCCTTCCCGCGGTGGCCGGGGCGTACGCGGACGCACCACAGCGACCAGACCGGCAGGTCGTCGACGTGCGGGATCCTGCGGCTGCGCGCGAAGGAGGTGTCCGCGCGCGGCGCGACGGCGGCCCAGCCGACCGGCTCGTCGCCGTCGTAGGCGAGCACCCCCGGCGGGGGCCCGGTGCGGCACAGGCCGGCGACGTACTCGCCGCGGGCCGGCCCGCGGAGCTCCTGGTTGAGCGCGGAGGGGATCCGGTAGCTCAGGCACCAGCAGACGTTGGCTCCGGGCGACTTGGGGCCGAGCAGGGTGCGGACGTCCCCGAAGACCGAAGCGGGGCGAACCTCGATGGCCATGCCACCACCCTGCCACGGGCCGCGCCACCACGCCGGGGGGCGGGGGCCGCTCCGGGCCCGGGCGGCTCCGGCGGCCGCGGCCCGACGGTGTGGTTCCGCCGTTGCGGCGGGGCCGGCCCCTACGGTGGGGCGGGTGACGGAACACGCGGCGGACCCGAAGGCGGCCGCTGCCCAGCTCAAGGAACGCCTGTACGCGACGATCACCATGATCTCGGTGGTCATCGGACTGGCCGCCGGCAGCCACGTGGACGTCCTGGGCGCCGTGGCGACCGTGGCGACCGCGTCGCTGGGCCTGTGGCTCGCCGCGCTGGTCGCCGACCAGCAGGCGCACCGGGTGACGAACGGGGCCCTGGCGACGGGACGGGAGCTGCGCGCGATGCTCTTCGTCAGCAGCCCCCTGCTGCTGTCCGCGGTGGGACCGCTGGTCCTGATCGGCGTGTCGGCCCTGGGCGCGATGGGCCTGGAGACCGCCCTGCTCACCGCGGCCGGCGTCAACGTCGCCACCCTGTTCGCGTGGGGGTGCTACGGCGGGCTCCGCATGGGCGGGGGAACGGCGTTCGCCCTGCTGGCCGGTGCGATCGATGCGGCGATCGGCACGGCGGTGGCGGTGGTGAAGGCCTCCGCCGGCCACTGAACCCCGCCCCGGGCCGGACGCGGAGGACGGTCGGCGTACGCCGGTCGTCTTCGTCCGCCGGGCGCCGGGGCGGTAGGCGGCAACGACGCCGCGCAGGCACCAGAGCGAAGTGAGGCGGGGCGAGGTGAGCCCGGTCCGGGTGGTTCAGGGGAGCATGCCGGCCGGTCCGCTGCTTTTCTTGGGTTTGTGACGGAATGGTAGGTTCTGACCGTCAGTGACGTGTGAGGCTCCGCCGGGGAGTTCTGCTGTGGCATCTGTCGGGGCGTCGGCGCGCGGCGGGCTCGGCCGCGACCGTGGGGCGGCGACGCTCGCACTGCTGTCGTTCGCCATGCTGATCGTCTCGCTCGACCAGTACATCGTCGTCGTGGCGCTGCCCGACATCGCACGCGACCTGGGCTATTCCGCGCGGACGCTGCAGTCCGTGATCAGCGCCTACGCGGTGGCCTCCGCCGGGTTCCTGTTGTTCGGCGGCCGCGCAGCGGACCTCGTCGGGCGGCGCCGGGTGCTGGCCGCGGGGCTCGCCCTCTTCGCCGGGGCGGCGCTCGCGGGCGGGCTGGCCACCGGGCCCGGAACGCTCCTCGCGGCCCGGGCGTTCCAGGGGCTCGGCGGGGCGCTGGTCTTCCCCACCACACTGGCGCTCATCAACGTCACGTTCGCCGAAGGGCCGTTGCGCAACCGTGCGCTGGGGATCTGGGGCGGTGCCGGTGCGGCCGGTCTGGTGATCGGCGTACTCCTCGGGGGGCTGCTGACGCACGCGTTCGGCTGGCAGGCCGTGTTCCTGGTCAACGTCGCCCTGGCGGGTCCGGCCCTGCTGCTGACGTTCGCGCTGATCCCCCGGGATCCACCGCGCGAGGGGGGACGCACGTTCGACCTGCCCGGTGCGCTCAGCGTCACCCTCGGGGTCACGCTGGTCGTGTTCGCACTGGTCCAGGGGCCGGAACTGGGTTGGTACTCGCCCGGCACCCTCGTGAGCGCGGCGGCCGGTCTCCTGCTGCTGGGGGTGTTCGCGCTCGTCGAGCGGAGCAGCGGCGACCCGCTCGTGCCACCCCGGCTGCTCGCCAACAACAGCCTCGTGACGAGCTTCGTCATCGCGTTCATGTTCATGGCGACGTTCGGCTCGGTTCTGTACTTCCTGTCGATCCACTTCCAGGAGGTGCTCGGCTACGACGCCCTGCGGACCGGGGTCGGCTTCCTCGTCCCGACGGCGGTCGTCGTCGCGGCGTCGGCGACGGCCGGCCGGCTGGTGACGCGGTTCGGCCTCAAGGCCACGCTGCTCGGCGCGCTGGCCACCGGCGCGGTCGGCGCCGTCCTGCTGGGCCGGGCGATCTCCCCGGACGGCTCGTACGCCTCGCTGCTGCCCGGGCTCGTCGCGCTCGGCGTCGGCGACGGGATCGTGTTCACGGCCATGTTCATCGCCGCCGGGACCGGTGTGTCCGACCGCGAGCAGGGCATCGCCTCGGGGATCGCCGCCACCGGTTCGGGGATGGGTGCGGCGGTGGGGCTCGCCGTCCTGGTCCTCGTGGCGACGGCCGGCCTCGACGGCGCGACGGGAGAGCAGCTGCGCGACGGGACGGCGCGCGGCATCAGTACGGCCCTGTACGGGGTGGCGGCGGGGATCGCGGCCACCTTCGCCGCCGCCCTGTTCCTGCGCGGCGGGACGGCCGGCGCGCACCCGGCGCCCGTACCGTGCCGGGGCCGGCGCTGCTGACGGGCCGCCCGGGTCAGGTGGCCCGGCCGGGGTCCGCTCCGCGGTGCGCGCGGGCCGTGTCGGCGGCTGACAGGAGTCGGGCGAGGGCGGGGCCGCGGGGGTGCTCCCAGCGTTCGGTGCGGACGGGGAGGTCCTCGTCGTCGCCGGCCAGGAGGAGCGGGAGCAGGGACCGGAGCGCGGCCGGGGAGGCCAGCCGGTCCACGGGCAGGGGCTCGGCGAAGTCGACGCCGCCCCATTCGTCGGTCAGGGCGGCGTAGCTCCAGCCGTCGACGGAGTTCCAGAACAGCAGCATGCCGTACGGCCACTCCTGCGCGTCGAGCACGGGCGCGACGGTGACCGGGAGGCCGTCGCGCACCACCGTCGTGGGCCCGGTGCGCCGGTAGGAGAAGCCGGCCTCCAGGCGGCCCGCCTCCTCCTCCGCGGACCACTCGTCCGGCGCGTAGGCGCCGCCGGGCCCGTCCAGGGCGGCGACGGCCTCGGCGTAGGCGCGGTGCGGGAGCTCGGGCTCTGCGGGCACGGGGCGTCTCCTGGAAGGCCTGCGGGGGCGGCGGCGGGGGCGGCCTGGCGCCGTTCCCGCCCTCGGGGGCCGGGCCGGTCCCCTTGACCTCGACCGTACTTGAGGGAGCAGGCTGGGGGTGTCGTCGCGTCCTGCGGGCGCGTCCTGCGGAAGGGAACCCATCGTGAAGTCAGCCGCCGTCCGGCCCGTCACCCGCCCCGACTTCGCCCGTACCGGAGTCGGCGCCGTCAAGGCGAGCACGTGGCGGGTGGGCACTCCCGGGCGACAGCGGGCCGCCGTGGACGCCGTCGCCGCGGCCTGGGAGAACCGGGACTGGCCGGCCGAGGCCCTCCTGTCGTACACGGTGCTGGCCGGGACGGACGGCGACAGCCTCGTCCACTACTCGCAGTGGACGCACGAGGCGGCGTACGAGGAGTTCTTCCGCACCGCGCGGGAGGACCGCAACGCCGAGGTGGACGCGGCGGTGCCGGGCATCGTGCGGGTGGGCCCGGAGGGCTACCGGCCCTACCGGTCGGTGGGCGCGGCGGACACGACCCCCGGCTGCGTGGTCGTCGTCGAGGCCCGCTTCGATCCGGGCACGGCCGACGCGGCGCGCGCGTTCGTCGACCTCGTCCTCGAGGCGCAGGCCACCGACCCGGCGCCGGCGGCCGGGTTGCTCTCCGGCAACTTCCACCTCTCCGCGGACGGGACCCGCATGCTCAACTACGCCGAGTGGGAGGGCGAGCAGGACCACGTGGCGGCGCTCGCCGCGCCCGGTCCCGGCGTCGGCTCCGACACCGCGCAGTGGCGCCGGGTGCGGGACTTCCCGGCCCTGTCGTCCAACGGGTTCCACCGCTGCGTCCCGGCTCTGACGCTGGCGCCGCGGCCGTAGGGTGCGCGGCGCGCTGTTTGGGCGGCGGCAGCCGGGTCATACGCGGGGTACGGGAGACGGCGAGGAGCGGCGCGGTCCCCGCAGCGGCCCCAGCCGCGCGATGACGCCCCCCGTCATCACGCGGCTGGGGATCCGTCTGTTGCGGCCCGGTGCGGTGCTCAGGCGCGGCGGAACAGGTCCCCGGCGTCGGCCCGGTGCCGGCCGCCCCGGGGAGGGCCCTCCGGGCGGGGGACTTCGCGGCCTTCCCGGAGCCACTGCCGTTCGAGGGCGTCGTAGATCGGCGACTCGGAGGCCGGCCGGCGGGGCGCCGGCAGCTCGGCGAGGCCCGCCTGCGGCGTAACGGTTCTCTGGTCCATACCCGGCCCAACGACCCCAACCGGCCGCCGTGGCGGGCCGTGATCCTTCCGTCATCACCGCCCCGGCGCGGCGCCGCGGCGGGGCCGCCCGGTGCCGGACGCCCCGCCCCTCCCCCGGCCCCGGCCGTGCGCCGGGGTTCAGCAGCCGAAGAGGCGCAGGACGCGTGCGGCGTGGGGCAGGTCCTCCGGTCCGGCGGCCGTGCCGGACAGCGGCATCAGGTGCCCGTTGACGCAGTCGCCGGGCACCTGGTGGTCGATCTCCCAGTCGCGTGCGCCAAGGGCCGCGCCCGAGCTGGTGGCGTACAGCGGGAGGCGGCACTCCTGGCACCAGTAGAAGGACCGCGCGCTCATGCCGTACCCCCGTACGGCGCCGCGGGACGGGTGCGGTACGGGGCGGGGGTGCGCAGGGGTGGCCGGACGGCCGTCCGGGTCGCCGGGTGACAGGGCCGGGCCGCAGAAAAGCGGAATCTCTCGTTCACATCGGCTGAAACGATCCGGCACCGCCTCACGTCACCCCGGAGCCGCAGGTCTCACCCCGTACGGACGGAAATCCTGCGCCCCGGCTCCGGAGGTCCGGCGAACGGCGGAAGCGGCGGGGGGCCGCGGGGGCGGGCCGCGGCGGATGTCGGCGCCGAGGGTTCGCCGGCCGGGCGGAACCGTCCTGGGGGGGGTGTCGTCGAAGTCGTTTCGTACACCCGCACGGCAGGAACGAGTGTGACGGTGCGGAGCCCCCGCGGGTTCACACTTCCCTGCCCCCTTCTTTTTTCGGGGGACCTTGTGCGGTGCGGCCGTGGTGGGCCCCCGATGCGCACGGCGTCTGTTCCCTCACGTTGAACGACATCTGCCTGCCGGACGCGCAGA
Organism: Streptomyces sp. NPDC048461; assembly: GCF_055587105.1. NCBI lineage: Bacteria > Bacillati > Actinomycetota > Actinomycetes > Kitasatosporales > Streptomycetaceae > Streptomyces > Streptomyces sp. NPDC048461. Next base: position 47,904 of record NZ_JBVJGW010000019.1, read on the forward strand.
AACGGGGAGCCGCTGCCGGAGGGCCGGGGGTGTGGCCAATTCCGTTGCGAGACATCGGAGTTGGTCTACGGGCTGTGGTGTGTGTGGTGGTTCGGCCGCAGGAGGCGGGGGGCGCCACCCGTACATGTGTGGGAAACGGGAGGGTGTGCGGGGTGCGTGGGTGTGCGGCCGACGGGGCATAGTGGCTGGACGCGGAGGGTGTTCCGCGGTGCACCGTGTGCGCGATCCCGTGTCACGGGCAGGTGTGGTGCGTACCATCGCGTCACGCTTCTCCCTCACGAAAGACGACGAGGAACACATGAGTTCAGCGACCAACGCCACGCGCGTCGAAGACGGGTACGCCCAGCAGATCTCCGGGGACCTCGCGGCCAACCACGCGGCCCAGGAGCAGGCACGGGCCGAACTGCTGCGGCTGCAGCAGGAGCTGGCGCAGCTGGAGGACAGCGAGAAGGTCCTCCTGAAGATGCAGGACGCCCTGGGCGTCTCGGTGAAGCCGGTGTCCGCGCCGGCCGCGAAGCGCGGTGCGAAGCGTGCCGCGGTGCCGTCCGCGCGCAGGGCGCCGCGGGGTGCGGGGAAGGCGGCGGAGCCGAAGGACGCGGTGGCCGCGAAGCCCGCGCGCACGCGCAAGACCGCGGACGCGGCCGGCGGCGCGGTGAAGAAGGAGGCCGTGAAGAAGCAGGCCGTGAAGAAGGACGCGGTGAAGAAGGACGCCGGCGGGCCGTCCTGGCTCGACCTCGTCACGGCGGCCGTCGCCGGTGAGTCGGAGCCCAAGTCGGTCGGTGAGGTGGCCGACGCCGTCGGCGCCGCGCACCCCGGGCGCAAGGTCCAGCCGACCATCATCCGCAACACCCTGGAGCAGGGTGTGGCCCGCGGTCTGCTGGAACGTTCCAAGCAGGGCCGTTCCGTCTACTACACCCGGGTGGCCGCCGCCCCGGCGGCTGCGGACGCCGGCCCCGTCCCGGCGCAGTCCGCGTAGTTCCCGGCGGCGGGCGGTAGGCCGAATGCCACGCTCCGGCTGGCACCGCACCGCGTTGTGGGGCGAACATGTGGGTGCGGGTACGAACCCCGGCGCAGCGGCGCCGGCTCCCCCGCCCCAGACCAGGGCCCGGCCGGATACCCCCCCCCATCCCGCCGGGCCCTGTCCCGTGCCGCGGCCCGTGGACGGCGCCCCGGTACGGGGGGCCGGTCCCAGGTCGCGGGCTGCGGCCGGAAAGCCGTTGCGCCGGCCGGGCACCGGCCCAGCACAATGCGGGCATGAGCGAGCGTTCCGACGATCTTCCCGAGTCCCGTGTGCCGGCCCCGGCCGCGCGGTGGACCACCACGCCGATCACCGAGGGCCTGCTGCGCGGCGCCCTGGAGCTGGAGCACACCGAGCGCGGGGTGCTGCCGCACCGGCTGCCCGCGCGGGCCCGCGCGCAGTGCGCCGACGGGCAGCTGGCCATGGCGGAGTCCCAGCCCTCCGGCGTGCGGCTGGTGTTCCGTACCCGGGCGACCGCCGTCGAGGTGGACGCGCACCGCACCGTGACCCGGTACGCGGGCGCCCCGCCGCGGCCCGACGGGGTGTACGACCTGCTGGTGGACGGCCGGCCGGCGGGGCGGGCCGGGGTGGACGGCGGGGACGTCGTCACGGTGGACCTGACCACGGGGTCGGTGCGGACCCGGTCGGGGCCGGCCGGCACCGTCCGGTTCTCCGGGCTCGCGGACCGGGTCAAGGAGGTCGAGGTCTGGCTGCCGTACAACGAGGTCACCCGGCTGGTGGCGCTGCGCACCGACGCGCCCGTCGAGCTCGTGGTGCCGGGGGGCCGTACGAGGTGGCTGCACCACGGGAGCTCGATCAGCCACGGTTCGGACGCCGCGGGTCCCGCCTCGACCTGGCCGGCGCTGGCGGCGTCCCTGGGCGGGGTGGAGCTGACCAACCTGGGGCTGGGCGGCAGTGCCCTGCTCGATCCGTTCACCGCGCGGGCCCTGCGCGACACGGCCGCGGACCTGGTCAGCGTGAAGATCGGCATCAATCTGGTGAACACCGACCTGATGCGGCTGCGGGCGTTCGGGCCGGCGGTGCACGGCTTCCTGGACACCGTCCGCGAGGGCCATCCGGAGGTTCCGCTGCTGGTCGTGTCGCCGGTGCTGTGTCCGGTCCACGAGGACACCCCGGGGCCCAGCGTCCCGGACTTCGGGGGCCTCGCGGAGGGCAGGATCCGGTTCCTGGCCGCGGGTGACCCGGCGGAGCGGGCGGCGGGGAAGCTGACCTTGAACGTCATCCGGGAGGAACTGGCCCGCCTGGTGGGGCAGCGGGCGGCCGGGGACCCGAACCTGCACTATCTGGACGGGCGGGCGCTGTACGGGGAGGCGGACTTCGCGGAACTGCCGCTGCCCGACGGGCTGCACCCGGACGCGGCGGCGCACCGCCGCATCGGCGAGCGGTTCGCCGCCCTGGTGTTCGGCGCGGGCGGGGCGTTCGCGGGGGCCGGGCGGCTCTGACCGGGCCGTTCCCGGGCGGCGGGGGCCGCCGCCCGGGAGCGGGGGTCATTCCTCCAGGGCCCGGCGCAGGCCGGGGCGGTCGGTGCCCAGCTTGGTGAAGACCGCGGACAGCAGCTCCGAGACGGTGTGGGCGTCGGTGTACATCTCCTTGGCGATCGCCGGGTTGTCGAGACCGCGGGCGGCGTGGCGGGCCGCGACGTTCTCCGCGACGGTCAGGGTGTCCTGTTCGGAGGTGTACAGGCGGCGCGGGCGCAGTCCGGCCGAGGCGAGCTGGGCGCGGGCGCGGTCGGCGAGTGCGTCGGCGCCGCAGGCGGAGGCGGTCTCCATGCCCCGGTAGAGCTGTTGGGCGGCCTGGTGCGGGTCGCCCATGGTGTGCAGGGCGATGCCGTGGTCGACGAGTGCGTGGGCGAGTTCGCAGGCGGCCGGGGACTGTTCGAGGCGTTCGACGGCTTCCTGGAGCAGGACGGCCGCCCGGGCGGGGTCGGTGGCGGTCGCCGCGACGCGCAGGGCGTGTCCGATGGTGCTGGGCGCTCCGAACGCGCGGGCGCGTGCGACGGCTTCGGTGGCCGTGGCGCGGGCCAGTTCGGGGTCGTGGGTCACCTGGGCGAGGGCCAGGTCGAGTTGCCAGGGGCTCCAGGAGGGGTTGCGGGTGCCGCGGAGGTCGAGGCGCCTGCCGGCGTCGGTGAGGTGGTGTTCGGCTTCCTCGATGCGGCCCTGGGCCAGGAGGAGTTTGCCCCAGACGGCCTGGGGGTCGGGGTAGACGACGGCTTTGGGGAAGCCGTCGGCGAGTTTGTAGGTGCGGGCGACCTTCTTGGCCTCGGTGACGTTGCCGCGGGCGAGGAGGGTCTCGATGAGGGTGCCGATCGCGTACCACTGGGCGGGGATGTCCTGGCCGATGCGGTCGGCGATCTGCAGGCCGTTGCGGACGAAGTCCTCGGCCTCGGCGAGGCGTCCGCGGCGGTAGCGGACGTAGCCGAGGAGGGTGTAGACGAAGGAGAGGTGTGCGCCGCGCCAGCCCTTGGACTCGAAGTCGACGATGGCGCTGTTGAAGAGTTCCTCGGCGCGGCCCGGCTGGTCGCAGTACATGAGGGTGAGGGCCACGACGACGGGCACCTCGAAGCCGAAGTCCTGGTCGGTCCAGCTCATGCCGCCGTCCAGGGCCTGTTCCGCGTACTCCAGGGCGGTGGCGGCGGATTCGCCGCGCAGGGCGGCGTCCCAGGCCCGCAGGCCCAGGATGTGCCGCTCGGCGAGGCCGCGGCCGGTGAGGCGTTTGGCGAACTGGGCCAGGAGCCGGGAGCGGGCGGGTGAGTTCTCCTCGTCGACGCGGACCGAGTTCCACTTGAACTGCTCGGCCTGCATGCGCAGCCGGGTGCGGGCGCTGGTGGCGCGCCGGGCTTCCTCGGCGAGGAGGGCGGCGGCCTGCTCCAGCTGGCCGGTGTGGCCGAGGGCCTGTGCGAGGCGGTAGGTGATCGCCTCGCGCAGGTTCTGCTCGGTCTTGGGCTCCTCCAGTGCGGTCCTGAGCTGGTTGATGGTGGTGAGGGGATCGTGCAGGAGGTTGGCGGAGCCGAGTTCGAAGAGGACTTCGGCCCGGTCCTCGATCTCGGGCGGTTCGCGCAGGGCGCGGGCCAGGTAGCGGCGGGCGGCGTCGGGGGCGCCCGCGGAGAAGCTGTCGCGGGCGGCCTGGCGCAGTTGCTGGACCACCCAGGGGTCGCCTTCGGGGTGCATTTCCAGGAGGTGGCGGGCGGCCGCGCCGGCGCCGTGGCCGTCGTCGACCAGGGCCTGGGCGGCCATGCCGTGCATGGCGACGCGGACGCCGGGCGGGATGGAGCGGTAGACGGCGGTGGCGATGAGGGGGTGGAAGAAGTCGACGACTTCCTTGCGGCGCAGGCTGGTGAGGACGGTCAGGATGCGGGCGGTGCGGAGTTGTTCGATGGCCTGGGCGGCCTGGGCCTCGCCGAGGGCGGCGACGCTTCCGACGATGCTGATGGGGACGGCGGTGCCCAGGACGGCGGCGGCCCAGGCGAGGCGGACGGTGGAGGGTCCGAGTTGTTCGATGCGGTCGATGAGGCCGCTGCCCTTGACGGCGGAGGCCAGGTCGCGGAGCTGGGGGAGGTTGTCCTGGAACGGCTTGAGTCCGCGGTCGCGGCCCTTCATGACCAGCTCGACGACCTCGAAGGGGTTTCCGCCGGTGATCGCCCAGCATTCGCGGCAGAACATGTCGTCGGCGTTCTCGCCGAGGGTGTCGCGGACGATGCGTGCCACGCCGCTCGTGGTGAGGGAGGCGAGTTCGTGGGGGCGGGTGCCCTGGCGTCCCATGAGGGCGCGCAGGGAGGCGGCGTCGGCGGGGATCTCGTCCGGCCTGCAGGCGACCATGATGAGCATGGCGAGTTCTTCGGCGCGGGCGGCGAAGGCGGTGAGCCAGGCCAGGGATTCGGCGTCCGCCCAGTGGGCGTCGTCGAGGACCAGGACGACGGGGGCGCTGCGGACGGTTAAGTGCGTGACGACCCAGTCCAGGCCGTCGCGGACGCCTTGCGGGTCGGGTGCGGTGGGGCCTTTGGGGGCGGCGGTGAGGCCGAGCGCGGGGGCGACGATGCTGTGCCAGGTGCCGAGGACGTCGCGGCGTTCGTCCTCGCTCATGGCGGCGAACGTCGGCTGGATGAGCTGGCGCATCACGTGGAAGGGGACCTGGCGTTCCTGTTCGCCGCCGCGGGCGGACAGGACGGTGCAGCCGCGTGCGGCGGCGTGCCGGCGGGCTTCGGCGAGCAGGGTGGTCTTGCCGATGCCGGGTGATCCCGCGAAGGTCAGCACTCCCCCGCGGCGGGCGGCGGGGCCGCGGGCGGAGGTGCCGTAGAGGTCGTCCACCGCGCGGTGGATGGCCAGGATCTCGGCTTCCCGTTCGAGGAGGGGCTGAACAGCCCCTCCTCTGGGTTCCGTGACATGTGACATTGCTGCTTGCCCCCTCCTGCGCGTGCGGCCGAGTGTACGGCGCGGGAGCGAGATGGTGCGTCTTAACGTTTTAATGCGGTATCTCGCCACTCGTACGGGGACAATCCTGTACCCTCGGCCCACTTCATTGCGCTGTTGTGTTGAACAATTGGCGGGAATCGCACCGGTGGAGAACGCGATCGGTCGGATTCCGTCAGCGTCGCGGGACGGGAATCATGGGCAGCTCGCTGGGCTGCGGGATGCCGGCGGGGACCTCGCGCACCGTGACGCCCGGGGCGGGGGCCAGCCGCCAGCGGGAGGCGACGCTCGCCACCGCGGTGAGGATCTCGGCCACCGCGAACGAGTCGCCGATGCACTTGTGCTGGCCCGCTCCGAACGGGACGTAGCGGTGGTCGCGCGGCCGGTCGCCGCCGTCCTCCTGCCAGCGGTCCGGGTCGAAGACCGTCGGGTCGGGGAAGAGCGCGGGATCGCGGTGCAACGCGTAGGGGCTGTAGCCCAGTTCGGCCCCGGCGGGGATGGCGACCCCGCCGAGGGTGAGGGGGACCAGGGACCGCCGGGTGAAGAGCAGCGGCGAGTGCAGGCGCAGCGCCTCCTGGAAGACGTTGTTGGTGTAGGTCAGCCGGCAGAGGTCGGCGGGGCGGACCGGGCCCTGGCCCACCACCGCGTCGACCTCGTCGTGCAGGCGCTTCTCCACCTCGGGGTGGCGGCCGAGTTCGTGGAAGATCCAGGCGAGGGTGGTCGCCGAGGTCTCCGTACCGGCGAACATGATGGCGATCACCTCGTCCCGCACCTGTTCGGCGCTCATCGTCGCGCCGGTCTCCGGGTCGGTGCTGGACAGCAGCAGGGACAGCAGGTCGCCGCGGTCCTGTCCTTCGGCGCGGTACTGGGCGATCACCTGGTCGATGATGGCGCGCAGGCGGGCGGCGGCCGCGTCGAACCGCCGGTTGAGCGGAATGGGCAGCCGGTCCAGGGACTTGGGCATGACGGCGCGGACGAGCATGCCCTCCAGGACGACGGGCAGCGAGCGGTGCACCTCGTCGACGGCGGGGCGGCTCAGGTCCCCCGAGAAGATCATCTCGGCGACGGAGGAGAGTGCGTACCGGCGGGTCTCGGTGACCATGGAGACTTCCCGGCCCGCCGTCCACGAGGCGGTCATCTCCTCCGCCTGGCGGCCCATCACCTCGGCGTACCGGGCGATGTGGGTGCGGTGGAAGGCCGGCTGGATCATCCGGCGCTGTTTGCGGTGGAAGTCGCCGTCGGTGGTGACGAGGCCGTTGCCGAACATCGGGCGCAGCCGGTCGAAGACCCGGCCGCGGCCGAACTTCTGGGCCTGCTGGACCAGTACGGTGTGGACGTGCTCGGGGCTGGTGAGGACGTGGACGGGCCAGGTGCCTATGTCGAGGCGTACGACCCCGCCGTGGTCCCGCAGGGACTCCAGGAACGCGATCGGCTCCCGCCACAGGTGCAGTACGTGGCCCAGGAGCGGTAACCGCCCCGGGGCCACGGGGGCTTGGACCGCCGGGCCGGACTGCTGCGGATGCGCCATGGTCGGACTCCCTGTCATGCCACGGAGACCAGGTCCGGGCGGGTGTACGCAGACTCCAGCCCGGCCGCGAACCGTTCGTCGCTGTACCGCGTGCACTCGTAACGCTGCCACAGATCCGCGCCGATCATCCAGTCCTCGTAACTGCGCACGCAGCGGGTGACGGCGGCGCGGACCGACGGTTCCGTCCCGCCGTGGGCGTCCAGGGCCTCGAACAGGCGTCGTTCTCCGGCCAGATATTCCTCGATGCGGGTCTGGATGCGGCCCTCGACGTCCCGGACCGCGTCGGCGAGCGAGCAGCCCTCCCAGGCGGAGATGAGGGCGACGAGGTTGTTGTTGTCGCCGCAGGCGTGCTCCTTCGGCAGGGAGAACACGTCGTTGCCCCAGGAGATGATGTCGACGGCGCTGGCGATGAGGGCCTGGTAGTCGGGGAGGTCGTGGATGTGCTGCGGCACCTCCAGGCCGAGGCCGGCCTCCACCATGTCCATCATCGGGAGCAGTTGGGAGCTGTGGCGGCGCATGAGGACGTAGTCCTGGACCGCCGGGCGGCCGGCGCCGCCGGATGCCCCGCGGTTGCCCGCCTCCTGGTCCAGGGAGCCGAGCATGAGGGGGACGTGGGCCCGGTAGCGGGCCGCGGTCAGCGGGCCCATCCCGTCCAGGATGCGGTCGCACAGGTCGGTGAACCCGCTCACCAGCGGGTTGCCGCGGGCCTCGGTGCCGGTGATCCGCCCCGTCCGGAGGTGCTCGGTGATCGCGGCGGCGACGGGGCGCCAGGCCGCGACCTCCCCGGTGCGGATGAGGTGGTCGTGCTGGTCGTCGAGGACGAACGACCAGGCCATCCATTCGGCGAGCAAGACGACGGTTTCGTAAGGGACGTCACCGCTCACGCGGCCCGCGAGGTGGCCGAAGCCGATGCCGGCGAACTGCTCCACGGCGTCGGTGACGAGTTCGTGGCGCACCACCCAGGACGTGGCTTCGGCGTTGGCCCGCGCGGCCTGGGGGTGCTTGGAGTTCCCGAACGGAAGGTGGAAATCAGGAACGGAGAAAGAGTCGAGCTGGGTCATTGATCCCCCCATAAAAGAATCTGATTCGCCAATACCCGCTCAATCTACAATCGTGATCGTCCCGCCCCGGAAACACCTCTCTGCTGCGGCATCGCCACGGCGGCACGCTGACGCCGTCGGAAGGATGTGGTCGTGGAGCGACCAGTTCCCGCCGACACGCGACCACATCCGGCCACCCGCGAAGTAATTAACTCTCAGAGCGCAGCGGGCTGTCAATGTGGGACGAGGGATGATACTTAATTCATCCCGAAAATACCGAAAGTGCATTCGTTTCGAATATCTTTATGGCATATTCGACGCCGGTGGGCGTGCGCGCGGGGGCCGCGGGAGGGCACACGCGTGTCCCCGGCCCCTTCCGTCCCGGGGGTCCCGCGGCGGCCGGGCCGGGGGTCGGGGCGCATGGCCGAAGACCGCCCTGGGGGTGACGGAGGCTGCCTAGACTGCGGGGGGACACGGCCGTCCGGGGAGGGGTGGGACATGACCGAGAGCCATCCGGCGGACCCGGGGGACGGCGAGGGGCCCGACGTACTGGGTGCCTACCTGGAGGTTCTGCGGGCGCGTCTGAGCGGTGAGCGGTTCGCTCTGCTCATCCGCGCGGTGGAGACCACCTGCCGGCTGCTGGGGGACGGTCACCAGGCCGTGCTGGAGCTGCCCGGGGACGGCGAGCTCGCCCCCGAACTGCAGCGTGAGTACCTGTCCCTGATGGCGGTGATGATCACCGGCCACCTCGACCACCGGCTGGTCGAGGTCACCTCCCCCGACGGCGGCAAGGGCTGGGCGGTCGTGGAGAACTCCGTCGCCCCCGTCCGGGCGCGCGGGGCCGACCAGGAGTGGATCGACACCGAGCTCGACGGCATCGTCCGCGCGAGCGGCTCCACGGCGCCCTGAGCCGCCGGCGTACCGAGCCGCCGCGTCCGGTGGCGCGTACGCCCTCACCGTCCCTCGGCGTGTGCCAGGGCCTCGGCGAAGGCCGCGTGGGCCGCCGCGTCGAAGAGCACGAAGCGGACCTCCTCCACCGGCGCGGCCGCGGCGGCGCGCGCCGTTTCGACCGCGATGCGGGCCCCGTCGTCCATGGGCCAGCCGTAGATGCCGGTGGAGACGGCGGGGAAGGCGACCGTGCGGGCCCCCAGTTCCGCGGCGACGCGCAGCGACTCGCGGTAGCAGGAGGCCAGCAGGTCGCTGCGGTCCTCCTCGCGGGACCAGACCGGGCCCACCGTGTGGATCACCCAGCGGGCGGGGAGGCGGCCCGCCGTGGTGGCGACGGCCCGGCCGGTCGGCAGGCCCTTGCCGTAGTGCGAGGCGCGCAGGGCGCGGCAGGCCTCCAGGATCTCCGGGCCGCCGCGGCGGTGGATGGCCCCGTCCACTCCCCCGCCGCCGAGCAGGGAGGAGTTCGCGGCGTTGACCAGAGCGTCCGCCCGCTCGGCGGTGATGTCTCCCTGGACGAGGGTGATGCGGGCCATGGGGTTCCTTCCGTACGCGGCCGCCGGCTCCTGCCGGACGGTACTGCCGGTCCAGGCAGGCGGGGCTCAGCCCGCCGTCGGCGGGAAGCGCCGGACGACCTCGACGGTGAGGTTGTCGTGGACCGTGAAGTACGGGGACACGGCCAGTTCGGTGCCGCCCTGCGGGTCCTGGGCCAGGACGCGGGCGCGGCGGGCCGTGCGGTCCAGGTCGGGGGCGTACTTGCGGCCCAGCCGTACCCGGCGGGTGACGTCCGCGGCCCGTACGTCCAGGAACACGTCCCAGGTGCCCGGTCCGAGCGGGCCGCCGGCGTCGACCGCGGCCAGGTTGATCTCGGTGCGGAAGCCGGCCGTCTCCAGGCCTTCCCCCAGGTCGGGTGAGGCGACGGGGACGGTTTCGGCGGTGTGCTCGCGGCCGCTGTCGCGTTCGCGGAGCACGAGTGCGCCGGGCGCCGGTCCCGCGCCCAGGGTTTCCACGTAGGCGTGGCCGGTGAGGAGCATCCGGCTGCCCTTGAAGGCCATCGTCGCCAGGTGGTGCTGGGCCCGGAGTTTGGAGGTGACGTCGAAGAGGACGTCGGGCAGGCCGGCGGCCGTGTCGCGGAACAGCGGGAAGCACCGGTAGACCCTGCCGTTCTCGGCCAGGTCCACCGGCGGCTCCTTCGCCGGGTCGTACTCCATCAGCTGCTCGAAGGCCCCCGGCGGGCAGCTGACGAACGCGTACAGCCGGATCCAGTCGATCCGGGGCAGTTCCTCGCCCATGTCGGGGGTCCAGTACTCCTGGACGAGCGCCCGGCCGCGGGCGTAGACCTCCGCGGTGAACTCCGGGTAGTCGTGGCGGGCGGTCACCGCCGGGCGCAGGGCGGTGCGGATCAGGCTGCGGAAGTGGCGGCCGATCATGCGGCGGCGGCCGACGGGGTCCTGGACCCGGTCGGCGACCAGTGCCATGACGCGTTCGATGTGCCGGACCGTCTCGCCGGCCGACCGGCTGCGGGAGGTGATGTTCTGGCCGTCCTCGCGGCGGCGCAGGAAGTAGCAGTCGTAGTCGCCGACCACGGAGATCTTGCGGGCGGCCAGGTAGACGGCGGTGACGAAGACCTGGTCCTCGCCGTACCAGAGGTCGTCGGGGTAGCGGACGGGCCCGTCCTCGATGATCTCGCGCCGGATGAGCTTGGCGCTGTGCAGCGAGCGGTAGACCTCGGAGGTGTAGAGGTCGGCTTCGGGGGCGTGGCGGTGTGCCTTCTCCGAGACGGTCCGGCCGAGGCCGACCTGCCGGGCGAGGACGACGTCGCTGTTCTGGGTGTCGGCCATCCGCAGGAGCCGCTCCAGGGCCTCGGGGCCGAGGTAGTCGTCGGCGTCCAGGGCGAAGGCGTACCGGCCGCGGGCCAGGTCCAGGGCCCGGTTGCGGGGGCCGCCGGGGCCTCCGGAGTTCGCCTGGTGCACCACCCGGATCTGCGGGTGGAGGGAGGCGTAGCGGTCGAGCTCCGCGCCGCTGCCGTCCGTGGAGCCGTCGTCGACCGCGATGACCTCGATCCGGTCCAGGCCCAGGGTCTGGCCCACGACCGAGTCCAGGCACTCGGTCAGGTAGGGCATCGCGTTGTAGGCGGCGATGATCACGGATATGTCGGGTACACGTTCGCGGGACATGGTGGAGATTATGGACGCCGTCCGGGGCCGGGCGGTCGCCCGGGTGTCCGGGCGGCGGGTGGGGGGTGTCCGGCGGGCGGGTGCTCCGGTCCTGCGGTGACCGCCGCCCGGCCGGTGCGGACGGCCCCCGGGGACGGCTGCGGGAAGGGCTCGGCGGGCGGGCGGCGCGGATGGCTGCGCGGCCGGCCTCCGGGAGGGCTCCGGGGAGGGCTCCGGGGCCGTGCCGCCGGCGGTCCCGGTGGGTCGGCGGCCGACGTGCGGAGCCGGGAGCGGGGAGAGCGGCGGCGGTGCGTCCCGAGGTGCCGGGGCGGAAGCGGCTGCGGCCGGGCCGGGGGTGTGCGGGTGGCGGCCGGGCGCGGGGACGGGTGTGCGCGGGGCTCAAGAGGCGGTGGAGGATCGCTCGAATGGACCGGCCGCCGGGGCGCTACCGCCCGTATAGTCGCCCTGACTTGACGATTTGATGACCCGTTCCCGAAGAATCGATGACCGAGATACTCCGCGGACGGACGAGCAGGGGGACACCCGATGGAGACCGCACGCCTTGCCTCGCTCATCGCCGCGACCGTTTCGATGGGACTGGTGAGCGGCCTGTTCTACGGCTTCGCCGTCTCCGTGATGCCCGGCCTGAAGCGCACCGACGACCGTACGGTGATCGAGGTCATGCAGCGCATCAACGTGGCCATCCTCAACGGGTGGTTCGTGCTGGGCTACATCGGCGCGTTCCTGTTCACCGCTCTGGCGCTGGCCCTGCACATCCCGTCCGACGGGCGCGAGGTGCTGCCGCCGCTGATCGCGGCGCTGGTCTGCTACGTCGTCTCGATGGGCGTCACCAACAAGGTGAACATCCCCCTGAACAACGTGCTGGAGAAGGCCGGCCCGGTCGCGCGGATCAGCGATCCGGCCGCCGTGCGCCGTGCCTTCGAGGGGCCCTGGGCGCGTGCCAACGTGTGGCGGACCCTGCTGTGCACGGCGTCGGTCGGGTTCCTGGCGTGGGCGCTGGTCCTGCACGGCCGGGCGGGCTGAGCGGCGGCGCGCACACCGTCCCCGCGGTGTGCGGTGGGTGCGGTGTGCGCGAAGTCCCCCGGTCGGGTGGGCCGGGGGACTTCGTGGTGGCGCGGGTGGGGGGCTCAAGGACCCCGTCGGGGCCGGCGGGGCGGGTCAGCGGGTGGCGCGCCCGTACAGGATCAGGGCGCGGGACAGGGCGGTGAGGGCCACCGTGCACAGCAGGGTGCGGACGATGTTGGTGGAGACCCAGGTGCCCTTGAACTTGTCGACGACGGAGAAGTCCGTCATCTTCGCGGCGTCGCCGGCGTCGGCGAGTTCGTTGTTGAGGGGGATGTTCACGGAGAAAGTGATCATCAGGACGACGAAGTAGGCCACGGTGGCCGCCGCGACCCAGATCGCCACGCCGCGGCGCCCCTTGCGGAACTCGACGACCGCCGAGGCGGCGGAGGCCAGCAGGGCGATGACGAACGCCATGCCGAAGAGGCCGTTGCCGTCGATGGCCTTGTTGAAGGCCTGCATCGCGGTGACGTAGGTGCGTTCGTCGCCCGCCGCCAGACCCGGCATGACCGAGACGTCGAAGGCGAAGAAGAGGCCCGCCATCAGGCCCACGAGGACCGTGGAGACCAGGAGCAGCGCTGTGGCCGCCTTGCCGCGCGGTGCGGTGGCCGCCGGTGCGGGCGGCTGGTACTGCGGCTGGGGCTGGTGCTGGGTGTGGTAGCCCGGAGGGGCCGTGTAGGGGCTCGGGCCGCCGGCAGGGTGGTGCGGGGGGCTACCGGCCGGGTTGGTGTTCATGGGACATCCTCATCTGCGGTGGTGGGAGTACTGCTCGCCCTCGGCTCGGACATCCGATCGTGACACTCCCCGGGATGGCCGGCCACGGGGTTCCACCGGCTCTCGAGGGAAGTTCGAGAGCCGGTGGCGCGATCTGTTCGGCCCGTGGGCCGGGGCGGGCGGGTCAGTAGCGGTAGTGGTCCGGCTTGTACGGGCCGGCGGCGTCGACGCCGATGTACGCGGCCTGCTCCGGGCGCAGGGTGGTGAGGCGGACGCCGAGGGCGTCGAGGTGCAGGCGGGCGACCTTCTCGTCGAGGTGCTTGGGCAGCACGTAGACGCCGGTGGGGTACTCGGAGGGCTTGGTGAACAGCTCGATCTGGGCCAGGGTCTGGTCGGCGAAGGAGTTCGACATGACGAAGGAGGGGTGGCCGGTCGCGTTGCCGAGGTTCAGCAGGCGGCCCTCGGACAGGACGATGAGGACCTTGCCGTCGGGGAACTTCCAGGTGTGGACCTGGGGCTTGACCTCGTCCTTGACGATGCCGTCGATCTTCGCGAGGCCGGCCATGTCGATCTCGTTGTCGAAGTGGCCGATGTTGCCGACGATCGCCTGGTGCTTCATCTTGGCCATGTCGGAGGCCATGATGATGTCCTTGTTGCCGGTGGTGGTGATGAAGATGTCGGCGGTTTCGACGACGTCGTCGAGGGTGGCGACCTGGTAGCCGTCCATGGCTGCCTGGAGGGCGCAGATCGGGTCGATCTCGGTGACGATGACGCGGGCGCCCTGGCCGCGCAGGGACTCGGCGCTGCCCTTGCCGACGTCGCCGTAGCCGAAGACGACGGCGGTCTTGCCGCCGATGAGGACGTCGGTGGCGCGGTTGATGCCGTCGATCAGGGAGTGGCGGCAGCCGTACTTGTTGTCGAACTTCGACTTGGTCACGGCGTCGTTCACGTTGATGGCGGGGAAGAGGAGGGTGCCGTCGCGGTGCATCTCGTAGAGGCGGTGGACGCCGGTGGTGGTTTCCTCGGTGACGCCCCGGATGTCGGCGGCCAGGGCCGCCCAGTCGATGCCGGTCTTGCCCAACAGGGCCAGGACGAGGGCCATTTCCTCGTTGTCGGCGGTGGAGGGGTCGGGGACGGCGCCGGCCTTCTGGTATTCGACGCCCTTGTGGACGAGGAGGGTGGCGTCGCCGCCGTCGTCGAGGATCATGTTGGGGCCGGTGTGGCCGGGCCAGGTCAGCGCCTGCTCGGTGCACCACCAGTACTCCTCCAGCGTCTCGCCCTTCCAGGCGAAGACGGGGATGCCCTGCGGGTTGTCCTGGGTGCCGTTCGGGCCGACCGCGACGGCGGCGGCCGCGTGGTCCTGCGTCGAGTAGATGTTGCACGACACCCAGCGGACGTCGGCGCCGAGGGCGACGAGGGTCTCGATGAGCACGGCCGTCTGCACGGTCATGTGCAGGGAGCCGGTGATCCGGGCGCCGGCCAGGGGCCGGGCGGACGCGTACTCGGCGCGGATCGACATCAGACCCGGCATCTCGTGCTCGGCCAGGGTGATCTCCTTGCGGCCGAAGTCCGCGAGGGAGAGGTCGGCGACCTTGAAGTCCATGGGATCTACTCCGTGATGGTGGTGGCTGGGTTCGGGCTGACGTTCAGGTTCTGATGGATCTCTAGAGTCGCGGTGGACTTGTTGAGGGTGATGTAGTGCAGGCCGGGTGCGCCCTCGGCGAGGAGGCGCTCCGACATGGCGGTCGCGTAGGCGACGCCGATGCGGTGGCCTTCGGCGGGGTCGTCCTGGGCCGCTTCGAGCCGGCGGGCGAGCGCGTCGGGGAAGCGGGCGTCGCTGAGTTCGGCGAAGCGGCGGATCTGGCGGAAGTCGGTGGCGGGCATGATCTCGGGGATGACCGGGGTCAGGCAGCCCACGGAGGCGAGCCGGTCGCGCAGGCGCAGGTAGTCCTCGGCGTGGAAGAACATCTGGGTGATGGCGTAGTCGGCGCCGGCCCGGCACTTGGCGGCGAAGTGGTGGATGTCCTGGCTCCAGGAGGGTGAGCGGGGGTGGCGTTCGGGGAAGGCCGCCACGCCCACCGTGAAGTCGCCGAGCCGTCGGATGAGGCTGACGAGTTCGTGGGCGTGGTCGAGGCCTTCGGGGTGGGCGGTCCACTCCCCCTTGGGGTCGCCGGGCGGGTCGCCGCGCAGGGCGAGGACGTCGCGGATGCCCGCGTCGGCGTACTGGCCGATGATGTGGCGCAGTTCGGTGATCGAGTGTCCGACGGCGGTCAGGTGGGCGACGGGGCGCAGGGTGGTCTCCGCGGCGATGCGTTTGGTGACCTCGACGGTGCGGTCGCGGGAGGAGCCGCCGGCGCCGTAGGTGACGGAGACGAAGGAGGGGGCGAGCGGTTCGATGCGGCGGATGGCGGCCCACAGGGTGCGTTCGCCGGCGTCGGTCTTGGGGGGGAAGAATTCGAAGGAGAAGGTCTGCCGGCCCTGGGCCAGCAGCTCGCGGACGCCGAGGGTGGCGGGGGCGGACGTGCGGGGGCGTTCGGCGGTGACGGCCACGGCTGCCGGCATGTCGGGCTCCTTTCCGGATCGCGGGGTTCAGCGTGCGTTGAAGTACTTGGCTTCGGGGTGGTGGATGACGATGGCGTCGGTGGACTGCTCGGGGTGGAGCTGGAACTCCTCGGAGAGGTGGACGCCGATGCGCTCCGGCTGGAGGAGCTCGGCGATCTTCGCCCGGTCCTCCAGGTCGGGGCAGGCGCCGTAGCCCAGGGAGAAGCGGGCGCCGCGGTATTTGAGGGCGAACATGTCCTCGACGTCGGAGGGGTCCTCGCCCGCGTAGCCGAGTTCGGAGCGGACGCGGGCGTGCCAGTACTCGGCCATGGCCTCGGCGAGCTGGACGGACAGGCCGTGCAGTTCGAGGTATTCGCGGTAGGCGTCGGCCTCGAAGAGTTTCGCGGTGGCTTCGCCGATGCGGTTGCCGACGGTGACGATCTGGAGGCCGATGACGTCGGTCTCGCCGGATTCCTCGGGGCGGAAGAAGTCGGCGAGGCACAGGCGGCGGCCGCGGCGCTGGCGGGGGAAGGTGAAGCGGGTGCGTTCGTTGCCGCGTTCGTCGAGGAGGATGAGGTCCTCGCCCTTGGAGACGCAGGGGAAGTAGCCGTAGACGACGGCGGCTTCGAGGAGGTTCTCGGTGTGGAGGCGGTCGAGGAGGCCGCGCAGGCGGGGGCGGCCGTCGCTCTCGACGAGTTCTTCGTAGGTGGGGCCGTTGCGGGCCTGCTTGAGGCCCCACTGGCCCTTGAAGAGGGCGCCTTCGTCGAGCCAGGAGGCGTAGTCCTTGAGCGGGATGCCCTTGACGACGCGGGTGCCCCAGAACGGCGGGGCGGGGACGGGGTTGTCGACGGCGACGTCGGAGCGGACGGAGCCGAGCTCGGCGGCCTCCTCGGGTTCGGCGGGCCCGGTGTCGCGGCGGGCGACGCGGCGTTGCTTGAGGGGCGGCAGGGTGGCGCCGGGGACGCCGCGTTTGACTCCCATGAGGGCGTCCATGAGGCGCAGGCCCTCGAAGGCGTCGCGGGCGTAGCGGACTTCGCCCTCGTAGATCTCGTGGAGGTCCTGCTCGACGTAGGCGCGGGTCAGGGCGGCGCCGCCGAGGATGACCGGGTAGTCGGCGGCCATTTTGCGGGCGTTGAGCTCCTGGAGGTTCTCCTTCATGATCACGGTGGATTTCACGAGGAGGCCGGACATGCCGATCACGTCGGCGCGGTGTTCGGTGGCGGCTTCCAGGATCGCGGAGACGGGCTGCTTGATGCCGATGTTGACGACGTTGTAGCCGTTGTTGGTGAGGATGATGTCGACGAGGTTCTTGCCGATGTCGTGGACGTCGCCGCGGACGGTGGCCAGGACGATGGTGCCCTTGCCGTCGGCGTCGGTCTTCTCCATGTGGGGTTCGAGGTGGGCGACGGCGTTCTTCATGACTTCGGCGGACTGCAGGACGAAGGGGAGCTGCATCTGCCCGGAGCCGAAGAGCTCGCCGACGACCTTCATGCCCTCCAGGAGGGTGTCGTTGACGATGTCCAGCGCGGGACGGGTCTCCAGGGCTTCGTCGAGGTCGGCGCCGAGGCCGTTCTTCTCGCCGTCGATGATGCGGCGCTGGAGGCGCTCGTCGAGGGGCAGGGCGAGGAGTTCCTCGGCGCGGCCGGCCTTGAGGGACTTGGTGTTGACGCCCTCGAAGAGCGCCATCAGCTTCTGCAGCGGGTCGTAGCCCTCGGCGCGCCGGTCGTAGATCAGGTCGAGGGCGGTGGTGACCTGCTCCTCGTCGAACCGGGCGATCGGCAGGATCTTCGAGGCGTGCACGATCGCCGAGTCCAGGCCGGCCTTGACGCACTCGTCGAGGAACACCGAGTTCAGCAGGACGCGGGCGGCCGGGTTCAGGCCGAAGGAGATGTTCGACAGACCCAGCGTCGTCTGCACGTCCGGGTGGCGACGCTTCAGCTCCCGGATCGCCTCGATCGTCGCGATGCCGTCCTTGCGGGACTCCTCCTGGCCGGTGCAGATCGTGAAGGTCAGGGTGTCGATGAGGATGTCGGACTCGCGGATGCCCCAGCCGGTGGTGAGGTCGGCGATCAGGCGCTGGGCGATGGCGACCTTGTGCTCGACGGTGCGGGCCTGTCCCTCCTCGTCGATGGTCAGCGCGATCAGCGCGGCGCCGTGCTCCTGCGCGAGGCGGGTGACCTGTGCGAAGCGGGACTCGGGGCCGTCGCCGTCCTCGAAGTTGACGGAGTTGATGACGGCGCGGCCGCCGAGCTTCTCCAGGCCGGCGCGCAGGACGGGGACTTCGGTGGAGTCCAGGACGATGGGGAGGGTGGAGGCGGTGGCGAAGCGGCCCGCGAGTTCGGCCATGTCGGCGACGCCGTCGCGGCCGACGTAGTCGATGCACAGGTCGAGCATGTGGGCGCCTTCGCGGATCTGGTCGCGGGCCATCTCCACGCAGTCGTCCCAGCGCGCCTCCAGCATCGCGTCGCGGAACTTCTTCGAACCATTGGCGTTCGTCCGCTCGCCGATCGCCATGTACGCCGTGTCCTGCCGGAACGGCACCGTCTGGTACAGGGAGGCGGCGCCGGGCTCCGGGTGCGGGTCACGGGCGGCGGGTACGGCTCCGCGGACGCGTTCGACGACCTGGCGCAGGTGTTCCGGGGTGGTGCCGCAGCAGCCGCCGACCAGCGACAGCCCGTACTCGCGCACGAACGTCTCCTGCGCGTCCGCCAGCTCGGAGGCCGACAGCGGGTAGTGCGCGCCGTCCTTGGTCAGCACGGGCAGGCCCGCGTTGGGCATGCAGGAGATCGGGATGCGGGCGTTGCGCGCCAGGTAGCGCAGGTGCTCGCTCATCTCGGCGGGGCCGGTGGCGCAGTTCAGGCCGATCATGTCGATGCCCAACGGCTCCAGCGCCGTCAGCGCCGCGCCGATCTCCGAGCCCAGCAGCATCGTGCCGGTCGTCTCCACCGTCACCGAGCAGATCAGCGGCACCGACACGCCCAGCGCAGCCATCGCCCGGTGCGCGCCGACGATCGAGGACTTCGTCTGCAGCAGGTCCTGGGTGGTCTCCACCAGCAGCGCATCCGCGCCGCCGGAGATCAGACCCTCCGCGTTGGTCTGGTAGGCGTCGCGGATCTGCGCGTAACCGATGTGGCCCAGCGTCGGCAGCTTCGTGCCCGGCCCCATCGAGCCCAGCACCCACCGCTGCTGCCCAGTCGAGGCCGTGAACTCGTCCGCGACCTCCCGCGCGATCCGCGCACCCGACTCCGACAGCTCGAAGTTCCGCTCCGGAATGTCGTACTCCGCCAGCGCCGCGAAATTCGCGCCGAACGTGTTCGTCTCCACACAGTCCACGCCCACCGAGAAGTACGCCTCGTGGACCGTGCGCACGATGTCCGGCCGCGTCGCGTTCAGCACCTCGTTGCAGCCCTCCAGCTGCTGGAAGTCCTCCAGCGAGGGATCCTGCTCCTGCAGCATCGTCCCCATCGCCCCGTCGGCCACGACCACACGGGTCGCGAGCGCCTCACGGAGGGCGTCGGCCCGGGTCTGCGCGTTCGTGGTCATGCCGGCTGTCCCAGCTTCGGCTCCAGCAGTGCGGCCGACCGCTCCCCGTACACCGTGCGGACGGTGTGCAGGAGCCGGCCGGGGTCGATCTCGTACGCCTGCGAGCCGACGGCCGCCAGGGCCAGGGCCGACAGCGTGCAGCCGAGCTGGGCCGCGGTCTCCAGCGGCAGTCCCCAGCTGACGGCGGCCAGGAACCCGGAGCGGAAGGCGTCGCCGACGCCGGTGGGGTCCTCGACGCGGGCGTCGGGGACGGCGGGGACGGTGAGCGGCGGCCGGTCCTCGGCGTCGATGCGGACGCCCTGCGCGCCGAGGGTGGTGATCCAGGTGCCGACGCGGCCCAGGACGTCGGCGCGGCTCCAGCCGGTGCGTTCCAGGAGCAGGGCGGACTCGTACTCGTTGGTGAACAGCCAGCGGGCGCCGGTGACCAGGCTGCGGACCTCCTCGCCGGTGAGGCGGGCGAGCTGCTGCGAGGGGTCGGCGGCGAAGGGGATGCCCAGTTCCCGGGCCTGTTCGGTGTGGCGGACCATCGCGGCCGGGTCGTTGGGCGAGACGAGGACCAGGTCCAGGGGGGTGCGGGCGTGCAGGGCGCCGAGGTCGATGCGGCCGGACTCGGCCATCGCGCCCGCGTAGAAGGAGGCGATCTGGTTGGTGTCCCGGTCGGTCATGCACATGAAGCGGGCGGTCTGGTGCTCGGTGGAGACGTGCACCGCGCCGGTGTCGACGCCGTGTTCCTTGAGCCAGACCTCGTACTCGGCGAAGTCGGGGCCCACGGCGCCCGCGAGGACGGGCTCCAGGCGCAGGCCGCCGAGACCGTAGGCGATGTTGGCCGCGACTCCGCCCCGCCGCACCTCGAGGGTGTCGACGAGGAAGGACAGCGAGACGTGTTCCAGCTGGTCGGGGAGCAGCTGGTCGACGAACCGGCCCGGGAAGGCCATGAGGTGATCTGTGGCGATGGATCCGGTCACCGCGATACGCACGTGGACTCCTGTGAGCTGGACTGATGTCGGCGGGGCGGAGTGGAGCGGGGGCAGGGCGGGGCGGGCCCGCGGCCCGGGGGCCGCGGGGCGGCGTCAGGCGCTGGCGGCGGTCCTGAGGCGTTCGGCGCGGTCGGTGCGCTCCCAGGTGAAGTCGGGGAGTTCGCGGCCGAAGTGGCCGTAGGCGGCGGTCTGGGCGTAGATCGGCCGCAGCAGGTCCAGGTCGCGGATGATCGCGGCGGGGCGCAGGTCGAAGACCTCGGTGATGGCCCGCTCGATGCGGTCGGTGGGCACGGTGTGGGTGCCGAAGGTCTCGACGAACAGGCCGACCGGTTCGGCCTTGCCGATGGCGTACGCGACCTGGACCTCGCAGCGGGTGGCGAGGCCGGCGGCGACGACGTTCTTGGCGACCCAGCGCATCGCGTAGGCGGCGGAGCGGTCGACCTTGGAGGGGTCCTTGCCGGAGAAGGCGCCGCCGCCGTGGCGGGCCATGCCGCCGTACGTGTCGATGATGATCTTGCGGCCGGTGAGGCCGGCGTCGCCCATCGGGCCGCCGATCTCGAAGCGGCCGGTGGGGTTCACCAGGAGACGGTAGCCCTCGGTCTCCAGCTTGATGCCGTCCTCGGCGAGGCGGCGCAGGGTGTGCTCGACGACGATCTCCCGGATGTCGGGGGCCAGCAGCGCCTCCAGGTCGATGTCGGCGGCGTGCTGCGTGGAGACGACGACGGTGTCCAGGCGGACGGCCTGGTCGCCGTCGTACTCGATGGTGACCTGGGTCTTGCCGTCGGGGCGCAGGTAGGGGATGGTCCCGTTCTTGCGGACCTCGGAGAGGCGGCGGGCGAGGCGGTGCGCGAGGTGGATGGGGAGCGGCATGAGTTCGGGGGTCTCGTCGCAGGCGTAGCCGAACATCAGGCCCTGGTCGCCGGCGCCCTGCTGGTCGAGGGCGTCCTCGTCGCCGCCGTCGGTGCCTTCGACGCGCTTCTCGTAGGCGGTGTCGACGCCCTGCGCGATGTCCGGGGACTGTGCGCCGATGGACACCGACACGCCGCAGGAGGCGCCGTCGAAGCCCTTGGTGGAGGAGTCGTAGCCGATGTCGAGGATCTTGGCGCGGACGAGCTGGGCGATGGGTGCGTAGGCCTGGGTGGTGACCTCGCCGGCTATGTGGACGAGGCCGGTGGTGATGAGGGTCTCCACGGCCACCCGGGAGGTCGGGTCCTCGGTGAGGAGCGCGTCGAGGATCGTGTCGCTGATCTGGTCGGCGATCTTGTCGGGGTGGCCCTCGGTCACGGACTCCGAGGTGAACAGGCGGCGGGACATGTCACTCCTGGTGGTTGGTGGACGGGTCGTCGGGGCGGTCAGGGTCGGGCGGTGGCGGCCGCGGCCGTCTCCAGGGTCCGGGCGAGGGCCCGGACGGGGTCGGGGCCGCCGGGGGCGGTGGGGGCGGCGGCGCCGATCACGACGAGGGGCGGGTGCCAGCCGTGCGAGGCGATGCGTTCGGCGACCTCGCAGGCGAGGGTGCCCGCGCCGGTGAACCCGCCGAGCAGCAGCGGTTCGCCGCGGGCGAGGGCGGGGCGGAGCGCGGCCAGAGCGGTCCGCACGTCGGCGGGCGGCCGCAGGGTGGCCAGGGCCTGCGGTCCGGGGTAGGCCGCGGCGAGCGCGTCGTAGCAGCCGGGGGGCGCCTCGGGCGGCGGGAGCAGGCAGATCGTGCCGGCCCCGGCGCGGGCGGCGGCGCGCAGGATGCGCAGGGTGCGGGCGGCGGGCGGGGTGGCGCGGGGCAGGGGGCTGCCGCCGGTGGCGGCGAGCAGGGTCAGGGCGTCGCCGACGGTGGCGGGTTCCCGTGCGGCGGAGGGCAGTTCGCGCAGCATGCGGGCGGTCTGGGCGAGGGTTTCGGCGGCGTCGGCGTCGGTGACGCGGGCGCGGTCGTGGACGGCGGTGAGGACGAGTCCGCCGTCGGCGTCGTGGTGCGCGGTGACGGCGAACGGCAGCGCGGTGTGCGCGGCGACGGCCTCGGCGGGTCCGACGTGGACGCCTTCGGCGGCGAGCTCGGCGTGGACGGGGTCGCCGGCGGTCCCGGCGGGTGCGTGGGCTTCGAAGACGATGAGGGACTCGGGGACGGCCGGCTCGCCGGGCGGACCGCCACCGTCCGGCACGCCTGCCGGTCCGCCTGCCGGTCCGCCTGCGGCGGGGCTCTGCGGGGAGGCCCCGGCGGGGCCGGGGGCGGTGCCGGTGTCGCCGCGACCCGCGGCGAAGCCGGTGGGCACGGCGGGGCGGCCGGCGCCTGCCGCGGGGCTGGTGCCTGCCGCGGGGCCCGGGGCGGTGCCGGGGGCCGACGCGGTGCCGGGGGCCGACGCGGTGCCGGGGGCCGACGCGGTGCCGGGGGCCGACGCGGTGCCGGAGGCCGACGCGGTGCCGGAGGCCGACGCGGTGCCGGAGGCCGACGCGGTGTCGGGGGCCCGGCGGCCCGGGGCGCATGCGCCGGGTGCGGGGGCCGGGGTGGTGGGGCGGGACCAGTGGGTCGACTGGGTCGGGGCGATCCATTCGTAGGACGAGGCGTTCAGGGCCTGGGCCGTCAGGTCGGCCAGGAGCCGGGTCAGCGGGGCGGCCGGGTCGATCCGGACGTGGAGGGGGACGGCGCTGCGCAGCGGTCCGGGGAGGCGGTCGGCGCCGGGGAGGGGGATGCCGCGGCCCGAGACCGCGGCCGCGAAGGCGACCGTGCCGGGGCGGGGGGCGGCGTGGTGGAGCTGGAGGGCCCAGACGGCGTGCAGGGCGGTGCTCTCCGTCGCGCCGCGGTCGGCGGCCCAGTTGCGCAGGCGCAGGGCCTCGTACGGGGTGAGCCGGCGGCGGGTGCGCCCGTGTCCGCGGCGGGCGGGCGGGGCGGGCGGGCGCAGCGGCAGGCGGGCCGCGTCCGCGGGGATCGGGGCGCGGGACCAGTAGGCCCGGGCGGGTTGCGGGTCCTGCCCGGCGGTCCATCGCAGGTGGTCGCGGATGTCGGGCCGCCGGCCGCGGCCGGCCGGGCGGCCGTCGGCGAGGTAGGCGCGGTACAGGGCGCGTTGGAGGAGGCGGGCGCTCCAGCCGTCGAGGAGTGCCTGGTGGTAGGTGAGCAGGACGCGGTGGACCCGGTCCGGTTCTTCGAGCAGGGCGATCCGCAGGGCCGTGCCGGGCCGGTACAGGTCGAACTCGCGCATGCGCTCGCTCAGCAGCAGGGCGTGCCAGTCGGCGCTGCCGCGGGCGTGGCGTTCCAGTTGGGGTACGGCGTGGGGGTGGACGGCGATCAGGGGGCCGGTCCCGGGTGCGGGGGGTGCGGCCAGTGCGGTGCGCAGGGCCGCTTCGCCGTCGTAGAGGGTCTGCCAGGCGGCCGTGAACCGCCGGGCGTCCAGGGGTCCGTGCCAGCGCCAGTGGAGCTGTTCCACGTGGAGGCCGGCGCCGGGGTGGGTCATCGCGTCCAGCAGTGCGTGGCGTTGCAGGGGTGTGGCGGGCAGCGCGGTGCGGGGTCCGGGGCCGGCCGGGCGGCGGGCGGGGTGCGCCGGGTGGTCCGCGGTGCTGCGGGGGTGTCCGGCGGGTGCGCCGGTCAGCAGGTCGGACAGGCGGCCGGCGGGGAAGGGCGGCGGCGGGAGGGTGAGGGTGTGGTGGTGCGGGGTGTGCCGGTGCAGGGTCGGGGTGCACGGCGGGAGGGCGGCGAGGGCGGCCCTGAGCGCGGCGGGTGTGAGGGTGCCGTGGAGGTCGAGGGAGGGCGGGGGGCCGGGGGTGACGACCACGGTCATGGCCACGGTGGCGGCCATCGCTTCCCTCCTCTTCCCTTTCGGCATCCGGTTCCTGGGTCGTGAGTTGCGGTTGTGAGTCGCGGGTCGTGAATTGCAGTGCGGGGCGGGTCGTGGGCGTTGCGGGGGCGGGTCCGCCGCGCGGGCGGAGCCGTGTCCCGGTGGTGCCGATGATCGCGTCCGGTGCCCTAGGACGGCCAGAAAACCGCTTGAGGGGGGCGCGCCGCCGGGGCGGCGCGCAGAGACGGGACGGGCGGGGTGAGGGCTCTGACCTGCCTCCCGGGGTCGTGGTGCGGGGCGTTGGCGCGGTGGGGTGGTGCTCGGACTCATGCGGGGACTCGTGGGGGACACGGCCGGACATGGTCTGTTGTCGAGGATCCTTCCGTTCGTTCCTCGGCTCGTCCTTGAGCGCGCGTCGAGCGGGGCGGGCCGCTCCCCCGCCCCCGCGGCGGCCCGCTTGTCCCGGCCGGGCCGCCTTCGCGGTCGGGGCCGCGTCAGCGGATGCGGAAGTTGGCCATCATGCCCATCGCGGAGTGGTCCAGCAGGTGGCAGTGGTAGACGTACGTGCCGCGGTAGGTGTCGAAGGTGACGTGCAGTTTGACGCTCTCGCCGGGGAAGAGGCGCACGGTGTCCTTCGGCCCGGACTCGGCCGGTCCCGCGGGGGCGCCGTTGCGTTCCAGGACGCGGAACTGGACCAGGTGCATGTGGAAGTTGTGCGGGGCGAGCTTGTTGGTGTTGGTGACGGTCCAGATCTCCGAGCTGCCGTGCGCGACGGTCTGGTCGATGCGCTGGTAGTCCCACACCTGGCCGTCCATGAACCCCCGCGGCTCCTGGCGGCCGTCCTCGTCCATGCTGAGGACGATGGAGCGCTGGACGGTGGCCGGGCGCAGGGCCGGCAGGGTGCGCAGGTGGCCCGGTATCCGGCTGGGGTCGGGGGCGGTCCGTACGACGTCGAAGCGCAGGACCTTGCCGACCTGGTCGGGGGTGCCGGGGCCCAGGGTGTTCTCCAGGACGATCTTCGTGCCGACCGGGTAGCGGGAGAAGTCGATGACGACGTCGGCGCGTTCGGCCGGGGACAGGCCGACGGTGTCGGTGGTGAAGGGGCGCTCCAGCAGTCCGCCGTCGGTGCCGATCTGGGTGAGGGGGCCGCCGTCGGAGAGGCGGAGCTGGAAGAAGCGCATGTTGGAGGAGTTCAGGAGCCGGAAGCGGTACTTGCGGGCGGCGACCTCGAAGTAGGGGCTGGGGCGGCCGTTGGCGAGGACGGTGGTGCGGCCGAAGACGTCGTCCATGACGTAGACGAGCTGTCCGCTCTCGTCGAAGCGGGCGTCGCGCAGGGCGATGGGGACCTCGTACTGGCCGGCGGGGAGCGGCAGGGAGCGCTCGGTGTCGTCGGAGAGGAGGTAGGTCGCGGACAGGCCGCGGAAGACGTGTTCGGACTCCATGTGGTGGGCGTGGTCGTGGAACCAGAGGCCCGCGCCGGCCTGCTGGTTGGGGTAGGTGTAGGTGCGCGAGGTGTTCGGGGCGAAGGTGTCCATGGGGCCGCCGTCGTTCTCCGGGGAGACGTTGCCGCCGTGCAGGTGGACGGAGACGGGCATGGTGAGGGTGTTGCGGTGGCGGATGACGACCTTGCGGCCGCTGCGGGCGCGCAGGACCGGTCCGGGGAAGTGGCCGTCGTAGGTGAGGACCTTGGTCTGCACTCCGGGGATGATCTCCCGGGCCGCTTCCTTGATGGTGACGGCGTACGTGTCCTGGCCGCCGAGGGTGGAGACCGGCGCGAGGACCGGGGTCAGGGGCATCCGTACGGTGAAGGGCGGCGGGAGGGTGACCGGCTTCGTCCCGGCGGGGGCGGTGGCCTGCGCGGAGCCGGTGCTGAGCAGCGGTGTCAGTCCTCCGGTGGTGAGCAGACCCGCGCCGGTCGCGGCGATGGCGCCGCTGAGCAGGCTGCGTCTGGTGACCATGGGGTGTCCTCCTGGGAAGGGGCGGGGTGGGTGCGCGCGGGCGGCCGCGGCGGGCCGGTGCCGCGGGCGGCCGGCGGTGGAAGGCTCCACGCGGGTGTCGGGCCGCGAGTGCACCAGACGCGGCTTGCGGACGGCTCGAGCCGGGATGGTGTGCGGGGTGCGGCGTTGCGCGGGCCTTGCGGGGGCTGGGCAACGCTCCTCGTGCGTACGTACGACCGCGTACGCGCGACTCGCGCCGCCCCCGGGCGGTGCTGGGGAGGCTCCCGTGGACCTGCACGACCTGCACGACTTACGCGACTGGCTGCCGCGCGCGCTGGGGGTGGCGGAGCGGTGGGGCGGGCAGTTCGGCCCGTACGAGTCCCATGAGGCGCACCGGGTCCGTCCGGAGGCGTTCACCGAGGCCTTCGACCGTCTCGCGAAGCGGATGGACCACAACTATCCGTTCTTCCACCCGCGTTACGCCGGGCAGATGGTCAAGCCGCCGCATCCGGCGGCCGTGACCGGCTATCTGACCGCGATGCTGTTCAACCCGAACAACCATGCCGCCGAGGGCGGTCCCGCGACGACGGAGATGGAGCGGGAGGCGGTCGCCGAGCTGGCCGGCATGTTCGGTCTGGCGTCGCACGTCGGGCACCTGACGACGAGCGGCACGATGGCGAACCTGGAGGCCCTGTACGTCGCCCGGCAGTTGCACCCGGACCGGGGGGTGGCCTACAGCTCCGAGTGCCACTACACGCACGAGCGGATGTGCCACGTGCTGGGCATGGAGGGTCACCGGATCGCGGCGGACGGCCGCGGGCGGATCGACCTGGGCGCGCTGGAGGATGCGCTGCGGGGCGGCCGGATCGGCACGGTGGTGGTGACGACGGGCACGACGGGGCTGGGGGCGGTGGACCCGGTGCACGAGGTGCTGGCGCTGGCGCGCCGGTACGGGGCCCGGGTGCACGTCGACGCGGCGTACGGGGGGTTCTACGCGATCCTGGGCCGGGCGGGTGCCGGGGGTCTGGACGCGGCCCCGTGGCGGGCGATCGCCGAGTGCGACTCGGTGGTGGTGGACCCGCACAAGCAGGGGTTGCAGCCGTACGGCTGCGGGGCGGTGCTGTTCCCCGATCCGCGGGCCGGGCGGCACTTCGCGCACGATTCGCCGTACACGTACTTCACCGACGCCGAGCTGCACCTGGGCGAGATCAGCCTGGAGTGCTCGCGGGCGGGGGCGGCGGCGGCCGGGCTGTGGCTGACGCTGCAGCTGCTGCCGCTGACCGTGGACGGCTTCGGGCGGATCCTCGCCGCGAACCGGCGGGCCGCGCTGCGGTGGGCGGACCTGCTGGAGGCGTCGGACGCGCTGGAGCTGTACCAGCGGCCGGACCTGGACATCGTGACGTACTTCCCGGTGACGGCCGCCGGTTCGCTGTCCTCGATCGACGCGGCCAGTGACCGGCTGCTGCGCGACGGGATGACGGCGGAGTCGGATCCGGTGTTCCTGAGCGTGCTGCGGGCGGACGCGGAGGCGTTCGCCGTGCGCCATCCGGGGGTGGTGCGGGACGCGGAGGCGGCGCGGCTGGTGCGCAGCGTGCTGATCAAGCCGGAGTCGGAGCACTACCTGCCGGTGCTGCACGCCCGGGTGGCGGAGCTGGCCGCGCTGGGCCGCGTCCCGGCCTGACCCGGCCCGGACCGGACCGGCCCCGTACCGTGCCGCGCCCCCGCCCCCTGCCCTCGCTCCTGTCCCTGCCTCTGCGCTGTTCCGGGTTTCCCCGGTGGGCTGCGGCCCCTCCCCCGGTTTCCCCGTGCCGCTTCCCGTCCCGGTTCCTCTCCCGTTCCTGAACGGCTCCCGTCCCCCTTCCCTTTTCCGCTGTTCCGTCTCCCCCTTTTTCCGATCCGGAGGTCCTGCCTTGTCCCCGACCGCGCCGCCCCCGACGCCGACCGATCCGCCCGCCGCGAGCCGGCTGGGCCGGCCGGAGGCCGACCGCCTGTGCGCCCTGCTGGCGTCCTCGTTCCAGGAGGACGCCCTGACCCGCTGGATGATCCCCGACGAGCAGCGCAGAGCCGAGCTGCTGCCGGGGTTCTTCCGGGTGTTCGTCGATCTGTCCGCCTCCTACGACGGGGTCCTCACCAGCCCCGGCGGTGATGCGGTGCTCCTGTTCCTGCCGCCGGGCGCGGAGCCCGACGAGGCCGCCCTGGACGGGGCGTTCGCCGCGGCCCTGGGCGGGCACGTGGAGGCGCTGCGGACCATCGCCGCCCTCCAGGCGCAGGCGCACCCGCACGGCCCGCACTACTACGTGTCGTTCGGGGCGGTCCGTCCCGGCCGCCAGCAGTCCGGCCTGATGTCCGGACTGCTGGGCGTGATGGCGGGCCGTGCGGACGCCGAGGGCGTCGGCCTGTACACCGAGGCCAGCTCGCCGGGTGGTGAGGCCGCGACCCGGCGGGCCGGTTTCGCCCGCCTCGGCGGGGACCTGGCGCTGCCCGGCGGCGGGCCCGTCCTGCGACCGATGTGGAGGGATCCCCGATGAGGGGCGACGACCTGATCCGTTCCTGGACCACCGGCGAGGTGGCCCGGGGCGACGTCCCGGCGGACGCCCTGGGCCCGCTGTTACAGGTGCTGCTGTGGAGCCGGGACTTCCTGGTGTCCAGCCACCCCGAGCTGGGCCGTACCGGCCCGGTGTGCCCGTACACGCAGCCCTCGCTGCGCAAGGAGCTGTTCCATCTGGCGCTGCCGTCCGCGGACTGCGACAACCTGGCGCTGGCCGTCGATTCGCTGCGGACCCGGCACGCGGTTCTCTCGGAGCCGTTGTCGCCGGAGGACCGCGAGCTGCTGACGATCCTGCTGGTTCTGCCGGGGTTCGATCCGACGGACTCGGTGGAGCTGGACGAGCTGCAGCGCAAGGCGAAGGACGAGTTCGTGGCGGAGGGGCTGATGATCGGGCAGTTCCATCCGGTGTGCGAGGAGCCGGGCCTGTACAACGAGGCGTTCCGGCCGCTGCGGGCTCCGCTGCCGCTGCTGGCGGTCCGCAAGCTGCTGGTGTTCGACCTCCCGTTCCTGGTGGGTGACGATGCCCATCTGGACCACTACCTGCAGCGTTTCGCGCCGGGGATCCCGTCGCGGATCCGGGACCAGCTGGTGAGCCGGGTGGTGGCGGTCTGACCGCTCCCCCGGCCCGGTGACCGACGGCTGACCGCACCCGCTCCACGGGGGTGCGGTCAGTCGTGTGAGGGGGCCCGGTGGGCCGGGGCGGCGGACGTGAGGCAGGTGTCGAGGAAGGCCAGGGCGCGCTGGTGGTAGGTGTCGGCGGTGTGGCCGAGGCTGATGTTGTGGCCGGCGGCGGGCAGGTGGTCGACGGTGACGGACGGGGACCGGGTGAGGCGGGAGGTCATCGCGGTCAGGGTGGTGTCGTCCAGGTGCCACCAGGCTTCGTGTTCGGCGAAGGTGAGGCGGACGGGGATGCGGACGTCGGGGGCGAGGGTTTCGAACTGGCGGGGCCAGTGGATGGTTTCCGCCGATTCGCGGGGCGGGGTCGGGGCGAGGAGGGCGCGGCTGGCCTGGAAGGTGCCGCGGGGGTAGAGGTTCAGGGGGCCCCAGTTGAGTTTGGTGGCGCCGCCGCCGAGCGTGGAGGGGAAGTGCAGGGCCTGGGGGTCGTACTGGTAGCCGGTGCCGGAGGTGTCCAGGCCCAGCAGGGGCAGGGCGCCGGCGGT
Source organism: Streptomyces sp. NPDC048461 (assembly GCF_055587105.1). Classification (NCBI taxonomy): domain Bacteria; kingdom Bacillati; phylum Actinomycetota; class Actinomycetes; order Kitasatosporales; family Streptomycetaceae; genus Streptomyces; species Streptomyces sp. NPDC048461. The sequence goes on from NZ_JBVJGW010000019.1 coordinate 77,276, forward strand.
GGCCGCGGTGTGGAGGGCGACCTTGCCGCCGTCGGAGTGGCCCAGGAGGTGGAAGCCGGCGCCGGTGTCGTGGGTGCGGGCGTGTTCCTTGAGGGCGGCGTGCAGGGTTTCGGCCTGTTCGGCGAGGGTCTGGCCGTCGGGGAGGTGGCCGGCGGAGGCGCCGTAGCCGGGGCGGTCCACGGCGAGGACGGCGTGGCCGGCGGCGGTGGCGAGGGGGATGAAGGAGTTCCAGTACGCCGCCCGCATGCCCCGGCCGTGGATGGCCAGGATGGTGGAGCGGGGCGGGGTGGTCCCGGGGAGCGCCAGGAGCGCCGACAGTTCGATGCCCGCCGCGTGGAGCGTGTGGGCGTGGACGGTGGGCGGGCGGGTCACCGTACGGCCAGCCCTCGGCGGGCGCCGGCCATCGTGTCGACCCAGTGGGCGGGTGATCCGGTGCGCAGCAGGGAGGTGCCGACGAGGAGGCCGCGGAAGCCGGCGTCGAGGAGTCCGGCGGCGGTGGCGGGGCTGTCGATGCCGCTGGCGCTGACGGGACAGGCGGTGCCCGCGCTCTGGAGGGCGGGCAGGAGGTCCAGGGAGCGGCCGAGGTCGCCGGCGCCGCGTTCGCGGGTCTTGATGTCCTTGTTGTTGACGGCGATCACGCATTCCTGGGGGTGGTGGACGGAGGCGAGTTCGGATTCCTGGGTGATCTCGACGAAGGGGGTCAGGCCGGTGCGCAGGCATTCGGTGACCAGGGTGCGCATGCTGGAGGCGGGCAGGAGGGCGGCGGTGAGCAGGACGGCGGAGGCGCCGAGTTCGCGGGCGGTGTGGATCTGGTCCTTGCGGGTGATGAAGTCCTTCTGGAGGATCGGGAGGTCGGTGAGGGCGGCGACGTCGCGCAGGAGGGCGGGTGAGCCGCCGAACCAGCGGCCGGTGACGACGGAGACGCACGGGGCGCCGGCGGTTTCGTAGGCGCCGACGATCGCGGCGGGGGTGCGGCCGCCGAGCATGTCGTAGCCGTGGGCGTCGCGTCGTTTCACCTCCATCACCACGGGGGCCGGGGAGGCCAGGAGGGCCTCGAGAAAAGGGAAGCCGGTCCGGTTCTGCTTGGTCATCGCGACAGCTCCAGCGGGCGGTGGTCGGGGTCGGGGGTGGTTCCGGTGCGCCAGGCGCGGGCGAGGGCGGTGATCTCGGGGACGCCGAAGGCGCCGGTGGTGTGGTCGCGGGCGGCGGTGTCGACGTCGATGCCGCGGTAGCCGGGGTGGCGCACGATGTCCTCGTAGGCGGGGCGGTGGGCCGGGGTGAGGCCGCCGGCCAGGAGGAAGGGGCGGGTCAGGCGGGGCAGGAGGGCGGTCAGGCGGGCCGGGTCCAGGGTGCGGCCGGTGCTGCCGATGCGGCCGTCGCCGGTGGCGGTGTCGAGGAGGAACAGGTCGGTGCCGGCGCGGTCGTAGGCGCCGATCAGGGGGCGTTCGACGCAGCCGCCGTCTTCCTGGACGTGGAGGACCTTGACGATGCCGACGCCCGGGGGGAGGGCTTCGCGCAGGGCCCGTACGGTGGCGGGGGGCTGGTAGGCGTGGAGCTGGACCCAGCCGGCGCCGGTGGCCCGCACGAGGTGGGCGAGGTGGGCGGGGTCGGCGAGGAAGGTCACCAGGACCGGCAGGAGGCCGGCCGAACGGGCCGCCGCCGCGAGGGCGGCGACCGCGTTCGGTTCCAGCTCGGACGGGCCGCCGGGTACGCCGTGCCAGAGGCCGACGCAGTCCGCCCCGGCGGCCGCCGCCGCCTCGATGTCGTGCGGGGTGGTGGCCCCGCAGACCTTCAGCAGTGTCCGGGACAGGGGGTGTGTGCTCACTTGCCGAGTCCCAGGGTCGAGGCGATGCGGTTGTACTGGATCTCGTTGGATCCGGAGTAGATCGTGCCGCCGACGGCGTTGCGCACGTCCTGCTCCAGTCCGGATTCCGACATGTAGCCGTGGCCGCCGAAGATCTGTACGGCGGTGAGGCTGGTGGCGAGGTTGGACTCGCTGGTGACGATCTTGGCGATGGCGAGGTCGGCGGTGATGTTCTCGCCGGCTTCGAGTTTCTCGCCGGTGTCGTAGAGCCACTTGCGGGCGGTTTCCAGCTGGATCTTCGTGTCGACGATCTTGTTGGCGATCGTCTGGTACGAACCGATCGCCCTTCCGAAGGAGGTGCGGGTCTTGGCGTAGTCGACGCAGCGTTGCAGCCGGTGTTGCATCTCGCCGACGTTGACGATGAAGGAGAGGAGGATCTCCCGCTTCATGACGTGGTCCAGGACCATGAATCCTCCGCCGACGCGGCCCAGGACGGCGGTCCTGGGGACCCGTACGTCGTCGAAGAACAGCTCGCTGAGCGGTGAGGTGCGCAGGCCCATCTTCTTGATGGGGCGGCCGGCGCTGACTCCGGGGGTGTTGCGGTCGACCAGGAAGGCGGTGGTGCCCAGGGGGCCTCCGTCGGGGTGGGTGCGGGCGTAGACGACGATGACGTCGGCGACCGGTCCGTTGGTGACGAAGACCTTGCTGCCGTTGATGACGAAGTCGTCTCCGTCGCGGACGGCCCTGGTGCCCATCGCCATGGCGTCCGATCCGCCTTCGGCTTCGGTGATGGCGTGGGCGCCGATCGCCTCGCCGGAGCAGATCTGGGGCAGGTAGCGCTCTTTCTGTTCGACGGTGCCGAACTGCTGGACGGGGATGCCGGTGGAGCAGATGGAGGTGGTGACGGAGAAGCTGAGGCCGGCGTCGCGGTTGTACTCGCCGAGGCCTTCCAGGACGTACATGGTGGTGAGGAGGGACTGCCCGAGGCCTCCGTAGTCCTCGTGGAAGGGCAGTGAGAGGATTCCGGTCTTCTGGACGAGCTTCCACTTGTCCTCGGAGAAGGCGGACTGCTCGTCGAGTTCGATGTGGTCTGCGCTGAGTGCGTCTCCCCACCGCTCCAGGCCTTCGCGCAGATCTGCCTGGTCGGCGTTCCAACGGATCACGACGGACCCCTTTGTGTCGGTTGCTGGCGGTTTGGCGGCGCCGGGGGCGCCCGGGGGGTGGCTCAGTAGGCGGAGGAGCTGTGGGCGTCGAGGCTGTGGACCTCGTCGCCGCGCAGGGCCGGCGAGAAGACGCAGACCAGGCGCAGGTCCTCGTGGGGGCTGGCGACGAGGAAGTGGGCGTCGTGCTGGTCCAGGGCGTACATGCGGCCCGGGACGATCTCGTGCGAGGTGCCGTCGAGTTCGATGACCTCGCCGGAGCCCTCGATGCAGTAGCAGGCCTCGAGGTGGTTGACGTATTCCAGGCGGGACTTGGTGCCGGCCAGGACGGTGGTGTCGGTGAGCGAGTAGCCCAGGCCGTCCTCGGCGAGGAGGAAGCGGCGGCTGAGGCCGTTGCCCCACTCGACGGTCTTCACGGACTCGATGTCGCGAACGATCATGGCGGTCTCCCGGTGTGTGGTGGTGCGCGGATGGTGCGGATGAGGGGTGGAGCTCCTGGGTGGTGCGGGTGGGTGCGGGTGGGTCAGGGGTGGTGCGGTGCGGGGGGCAGGACCGAGCGGACGAAGGCGCGGAAGGCTTCGGTCACGTCGTGGCCGGCTTCCTGGGCGCGTTCGACGGCGGCGACGGCGGCGGAGCCGATGATCGCGGCGTCGGCGCCGGATGCGCCGACGGCCTGGACGTCCTGCCGTGTGCTGACCCCGAAGCCGACGGCGATCGGGGAGCTGGTGTGGGTCCGCAGTGCGGTGACGGCCTGGGCGAGTTGGGCGTGGCCGGCGGCGGGTGCGGTCCCGCTGCGTCCGTAGTGGGCGACGAGGTAGAGGTAGGCGGAGGCGTGTGCGGCGGCCTGGGCCTGGGTGTCGGGCGGGCTCTTGGTGTAGCAGGTGGTGACGACGGGCAGTCCTGCGGCGGCGGCGCTCTCCAGGTGGCTCTGGCGCAGGCGCGGGGGCAGGGCGTGGATGAGGAGTCCGTCGGCGCCGGCGGCGGCGATGTCGCGGGTGGCGTCGGCGAGGTCGCGGTGTTTGAGGGAGTGGCTCCAGTCGGCGAGCAGTGCGATCCGCAGGTGGGCCAGGTGGGGGCGTACGTCGGCGATGAAGGCCAGTACGTCGTCCAGGCCTGCGCCGCCGCGGTCCAGGGCGCGGCGTGCCGAGCGCTGGATGACGGGGCCGTCGGTGACGGAGTCGGGGAAGGGGACGGCGAGTTCGAGGCAGTCGACCTTCTCCTCGTCGAGCATGAGGACCAGGTCGCGCAGGACGGGCAGGGGCGGGTCGCCGGCGTTGAGGAAGAGGGCGAGTCCGGGTCCCCGGCCGGGGGTCCGCCGGGTGAAGAAGGGGGCGGGGGCCGTCGTGGCGGTGGGGGCGGTGGTGTCAGGCACGGGCTGCCGCCAGGGTGCGGGGGGCCGGGGTGGCGGCGAGGCGGCGGGCGAGGTCGTGGGCGGCGCCGGAGCGGACGGCGTCCTCGGCGAGTGAGACCGCGGAGGGCCAGTCGCGGCGGGTGCCGGAGGCGACGATGAGGGCGGCGGCGCCCAGGCTGACGGTGCGGGTCGCGACCCGGCCGGCGGTGCCGGCGAGGACGGACCGGAAGTGCGCGGCGGCGCCGGTGGGGTCGGCGGCGGGGCGCAGGTCGCCGAAGGAGCCGTCGGCGGGGGTGAGTTCGCCGGGGCGGATGGTGCGGGTGTGGCCGGTTTCGGTGTGGATGGTGTTGGTGGCGAAGGGCAGGAGCTCGTCGGCTCCGGTGTCGTTGGTGGCGAGCCAGATGCGGCGGGTGGTGGTGGTCGCGGCGAGTTCCCGCAGGGTGTCCAGGGGGGCGGCCGCGGAGACGCCGGTGAGCTGGGCGGTGACGGGGAGTTCGGCGAGGAAGGGGCCCAGTGCGTTGAGGAACCGGCCGAAGGGCTTCATGCTCAGCGGCGCGGTGGTGCGGGCGAGGCGGGTGAGCTGGGTGGGGTAGACGTACGGTCCGGCGAAGGCGATGCCGTGGGCGGCGAGGGTGTCCTCGGTCTGGGTGTGGGAGGAGGTCAGGCGGATCCCGAGCCGTTCCAGGAGGTCGACGGAGCCGAGCGAGCTGGTGTAGGCGCGGGATCCGGTCTTGACGACGTTGACGCCGGCGGCCGCGGAGACGAACGCCGAGGCGGTGGAGATGTTGAAGGTGCGGGGTCCGCCGCCGGTGCCGACGACGTTGACGGTGTTCTCCCAGGGGGTGGTGGCCTGGGGGGCGGGCCTGCGCTCGGCGAGGGAGTCCAGGAGGTGGCGCAGGGTCTGGTGGTCGGGCAGGCGGCTGGTCAGGGAGGCCAGCAGGGCGAGGACCTGGGCCCGGTCGAGGCTGCCGTCGCCGAGCTGGTCCCACCAGGACCGCCAGGCCTCCCGGCCGACCGGGGCCTGCTGTTCCAGCAGGGTGGTGAGTGCGTCGTGCACGGTCGCTCTCCGTCTCGTCTGCGTCGGGATGGTGTGGTGCGGTGCGGTGCGGTGCGGTGTGGTGGCGGGTGGGTGGTTCGGTGGTTCTAGGCGGCCGCCGTGCGGCGGGAGTCGGCGATGAAGGCGTCGATGGCCTCGACGCTGCGGAAGTTGTTGGGGTCCAGGTCGGCGTCGCCGATGGCGAGTTCGAAGCGGTCCTCGACCCAGGCGATGAGCTTGAGGACGCCCAGGCTGTCGATGACGCCGTCGTTGAGGAGGTCGTGGTCGACGGCGAGCTCGGCGGCCGGGGTGCCGGGGAGGAACTCGGTGATGACGAAGTTCTTGATGGTGGTGACGTTGCTCATGGCGGGTTCCTTAGACGAGAGGTGCGGCGGGTGCGGTGGCGTGTGCGGTGGTGGAGGTGAGCTGGTCGAGGCGGTCGAGGGCTTTGCGGTCGACCTTGCCGGTGGCGGTCTTGGGCAGGGGGGTGTCGGTGAGGGTGAGCTGGTGGGGTACGGCGGCCCGGGGCAGGTGGCGGGCGCAGTGGGTGCGCAGCTGCAGGCCGGTGAGGGTGGAGCCGGGGGCGCGTTGGACGCCGGCGATGAGTTTGCGGCCGGCGATGGGGTCGGGCAGGGCGGCGACGCCGGCTTCCAGGACGTCGGGGTGTTCCTGCAGGACGCGTTCGATCTCGGCGGTGTTGACGGCGACTCCGCGGACCTTGACCTGGAAGTCGGTGCGTCCGGTCAGGTGCAGGGTGCCGGTGGCGTCGCGGCGTACGAGGTCGCCGGTGCGGAACCAGCGGCGGTCGTCGAGGCCGAGGGGGTGGGCGGTGAGTTTGTCGGCGTGGCGGGTGCGGTCGAGGTAGCCGCGGGTCTGGAAGGGGGTGGAGACGTAGAGCTCGCCGCTGCCGGGGCCTTCGACGGGCCGCTGGGTGTCGGGGTCCAGGACCAGGGCGTGGACTCCGGGCAGGGGGCGGCCGATGGGGACGGGCGGGAAGGGGGTGGTGGTGGTGTCGAGTTCGTGGATGAAGCTGTCGTTGGTCTCGGTACAGCCGTAGATGTTGTGGATGCGGGCGGTGGGGAAGAGGACGGGCAGGGCGGCGAGGGTGCGGTCGGGGATGGCGTCGCCGGTGAACATGACGTGGTCGACGCCGGGGAAGGTGTCGGCGGTCTTGGCGGCGGCGTCCTGGAGGAGGCCGAAGGCCATCGGGACGGCCTGGACGATGTCGACGTCGTGGCGCAGGACCAGGTCGCGCAGGTGGCGGCCGTGGGCGGCGAGGGCGGGGTCGACGAGGACGACGCGTCCGCCGCGGGCCAGGGTGGTCCACACGTCCAGGAGGCAGAGGTCGAAGTTGAGGGGGGCGTAGTTCAGGACGGTGCGGCCGGGGCCGATGTCGAAGGCGTGGCCGGCCCAGCGGGTGAAGCGGTCGACGGCGTCCAGGCTCAGCGGGACGATCTTGGGGAGGCTGGTGGAGCCGGAGGTGGTGAGCATCAGGGCCGTGTCGGCGGCCTCGTCGGCGGGGAGCGGCTGGGCGGGGGTGTGGGGGCTGGGGGCCAGGCGGGCGGGTTCGCCGCCGGGGGCCAGGACGTGGGCGACGCCGGCCTGGGCGAAGAGGTCGGCCAGGAGGGTGTCGGCGAGGGCGGGTGAGGGCAGGAGCAGCGGCCGGTGGGCGAGGAGGCAGGCCAGGACGAGGGCGACGGTGGCCGGGGACTTGTCGGCGAGGATGCCGACGGGGGTGTGCGGGGGCAGGTTCAGGCGGGCGAGGCGTTCGCGTTCGCGGCCGGCGAGTTCGTAGAGGGCGCGGTAGGTGGTCTCCTCGCCGTTGAAGAGGAGCGCGGTGGCGTGGGGGCGGTCGCGGACCTGGGTGAGGAATCCGCCGAGGAGGCCGAGTTCGACGGCCGGGGTGGTGGTCACGGGTGGTCGCCTCCCTGGGGGCGGGCGGGCTGGTCGAGTTCGATCCAGCCGCTCTTGACGGCGGTGCCGGCGGGGGTCTTGCAGGTGAAGCGGATGACGCGGGCCGCGGCGTCGGGCTGGAGGGTGATCTCCAGGGGGACGTCGGGGGGTACGGGGGCGGAGAAGCGGCAGCCGAGGCCGCGGACGCGGGCGGAGTCCGCGTCGGCGAAGCGGTCGGCGGCCTCTTCGACGGCGAGGGCGACGACGCTCATGCCGTGGGCGATGACGGTGTCGAAGCCGGCGGCGCGGGCGGCGCGGGCGTCGAGGTGGATGGGGTTGAGGTCGCCGGAGGCGTGGGCGTAGGTGCTGATCCAGTCGGTGGTCAGGGTGTGGACGGCGCTGTGGGGGGTGCCGGTGCCGTCGGGGGCGGGGGCGGCGGGGGTACCGCCGGTGATGTCGCCGAAGGGTTCGAGGGTGGTGGCGCCGACGAGGAGGGCGGAGATGAGGAGTTCGGCGAAGGGTTCGGGGCCGTCCTCGCCGGTGAGGCGGATCCTGAGGGCGATGCGGGCGCCGCGGGGTTCCTTGCGGATTCCGGCGACGTCGAGGCGGGCGGTGACCTCCTCGCCGGGGCGGACGGGGCGCTGGGTGCGGATGTCCTGGCCGAGGTGGACCACGGAGACGGGGCCGGGTTCGCCGGCGGTGAGGGCGGCGACGGTCTGTTCGGCGAGGGTGTGGGCCAGGACGAAGGTGTGGACGGGTGAGGCCTGGCCGGGGCGGGCGGTGGGCAGGCCGCGGCGGGCGGCGCCGCGGTAGTCGGTGATCTGCGGTTCGGTGACGGTCAGCGTGCGGACCGGGGAGGGGAGCGTGAGGAGCGTCATGCGGGGACCACCACCACGGAGGAGTTGTGGCCGCCGAACCCGAAGGAGTTCGTGATCGCGGGTCCGGAGCGCACGGCGCGGGGGGCGCCGTGGACGACGTCGATGTGCATTCCTGGCTCCTGCTGTTCGTGGTTGGCGGTGGGGGGCACCTCGCAGTGCCGCATGGCCTGCACGGTGGCGATGAGTTCGACGGCGCCGGCGGCGCCGATGAGGTGGCCGATGACCGACTTGGGTGCGGTGACGGGCGGCTGGGCGGTGCCGAAGACCTTGGTGAGGGCGGCGGCTTCGGAGCGGTCGTTGTGGGGGGTGGAGGTGCCGTGGGCGTTGACGTGGACGATGTCGTGGGCGTCGAGTCCGGCGTCGGCGATGGCGCCGGCCATGGCGGCGGCGGCGCCCGCGCCGTCGGGCAGCGGCATGGCCAGGTGGTGGGCGTCGGCGGTGGCGGCGTATCCGGCGACCAGGCCGTAGGTGGTAGCGCCGCGGGCGCGGGCGTCGTCCAGGCGTTCCAGGACGACGAATCCGGCGCCCTCCCCCATGACGAATCCGTCGCGGTCCTTGTCGAAGGGCCGGGAGGCGCGTTCGGGGTCGTCGTTGCGGAAGGAGACGGCGTTGAGGTTGCCGAAGCCGGCCAGGGTGACGGGGGTGAGGGTGTGTTCGGCGCCGCCGGCGATGACGAGGTCGGCGCGGTGGGTCTGCAGCAGCATCAGGGCGTGGCCGATGGCGTCGGCGCCGCTGGCGCAGGTGTTGGCGACGGTCAGGGCGGGGCCGGTCCAGCCGAGGCGGATGGCGATGTGGGCGGCGGCCGCGTTGGGCATCGTCATCAGCGGCATCAGCGGGTTGACGCGGGCGGGGCCGCCTTCGGTGAAGTGGGCGGACTCCAGGTCGCTGGTGGCGCGGCCGCCGACCGCGTTGCCGACGACGATGGCGGTGCGGCCGGGCTCCGCGGTGGGTGAGCCGGCGTCGCGGTGGGCGGCCAGGGCCGCGGCGGTGCCGTAGTGGGCGAAGGGGTCCATCCGGCGGGCTTCCTTGGCGGGGACGAGGCCGGCGAGGCCGTCCAGGCCGCGGACGCGGCAGCCGATGCGGACCCGGTGGCGGCTGAGGTCGAAGTGGGTGAGGGTGGCGGCGGTGGACCGGCCGGCCCGCAGCGTGTCCCACAGGTCGTCGGGGGTGCACCCGCCGGGGGTGACCACGCCCATGCCGGTGATGGCTACGGGCGGCCGCGCCGAACTGCCCCTGGACGGTCCAGGCATGTGTGCTCCCTTGGGGGTGTGGGGTCGTCGTGGGGCGTCAGATGATGCGGCACTCGCGTGCCGACTTGATGAAGGCCTCGGCGGCGAATTCGAGGTCGGCCTTGGTGTGGGCGGCGGTGATGGCGATGCGCAGCCGGGCCAGGTCGTTGGGGACGGCCGGGGTGACGACGGGGAGGCCGATGACGCCGTTCTTGCGGCAGACGGTGGCGTAGTCGTAGGCGGCGGTGTCGGAGCCTGCGATGACGGGGACGACGGCGGTCTCGCTGTCGACGGTGCTGATGCCGGCGTCGTGGAGGGTGGTGCGGAAGCGCTCGGACTCGCGCTGGATGAACTCCACGCGCTCGGGCTCGCGCTGCAGGATGCGCAGGGACTCCAGGGCGGCGGCGGACTGGGCGGGGCCCAGGGCGGCGGAGAAGAGGAAGGGGCGGGCGGCGTACTTGAGGTGGTGGATGAGTTCGGCGGAGCCGGCGACCCAGCCGCCCATGGAGGGGATGGCCTTGGAGAGGGTGCCGAGTTTGACGTCGACCTTCACCTCGTAGTCGAAGTGCTCCTCGATGCCCTTGCCGGTGGCGCCGATGACGCCGAGGGCGTGGGCCTCGTCGACCATCAGCAGGGCGTTGTGGGCGTCGCAGACCTTGCGGAGGTCGACGAGGGGGGCGATGTCGCCGTCCATGGAGTAGACGCTGTCGACGATGACGAGGCGCACGCCGGTGTCGGGGGCGGCGGCCAGGCGGCGCTCCAGGTGGGCGACGTCGTTGTGGCGGAAGCGGGTGACGGTGGCGCCGGAGAGCTTGCAGCCGTCGACGATGCTGGCGTGGTCGTACTTGTCGATGAAGACGGTGTCGCCGGGGCCGACCAGGGCGCCGACGGTGCCGACGTTGGCGGCGTAGCCGGAGCCGAAGACGAGGGCCTGCTGGCGGCCGGCGAACTTGGCGACCTCGGCCTCCAGTTCCTCGTGGAGGGGGGTGGAGCCGGCGAGGGCGCGCACTCCGTGGTTGCCGGTGCCGTAGCGGTCGACGGCGGCCTTGGCGGCCGAGACGACGCGTTCGTCGCCGGCCAGGCCGAGGTAGCTGTAGCCGGACATCATGAGGAGGCGCTGGCCGTCCTGGTCCGCGTAGGCGGAGTCGCGCTCGACGGTGTAGGCGACGAAGCTGTTCTTGCGGTTGGGCTCGTACTCCAGGGACTGGACGCGGTCCCTGAAATAGGCCAGCTTCGGCTCGAGTCGGCTCCAGGCAGCGGATGCGTTCACGTTCTTCTCCTCGTTCGCGATCGTCCGGCGGACCCGGAACTCCATCTGTACTCCGCCGTTGTTCCGGCGGGGCTCTAGTGGAATTCCATTAAGGCTCGTGGGGCGCAATAGCGGCGCAAGAGCGGGGCCACAGTGGAACCACAGCGGGGCTACAGCGGCACTCGAAGACGCAAAGGGATTGCCCGGACCTGGGGTTTCATTCGCGGGGAAATGTTTGCCGACCGCTGTTGACATGCGGAGACGGCCCGCCGGTATCCTCTGAATCGCACGAACTAGGGGGACACGGCCGGAAGCCGACCGTTTCGGAGAGTGCATAGTGCTGATCAGACTGATAGGTCTTGTCACGATCGAGCCGGACGGAGCACCGCCGCAGCACCTCTCCAGCGCCCAGGCGCAGGTGGCGTTCGCCCGGCTGCTGATCGAGCGCAACGGGGGGACGGACCGCGACCAGCTGGCCGAAACCGTGTGGCCCGAGGGGCTGCCGGACACCTGGGCGTCGGCGCTGCGGAGCCTGGTGAGCCGGGTGCGTACGTTCGTCTCGACGCCGCAGGACCAGCCGGGGGTGATTCCGCTGGTCGCGCAGAGCGGCCGGTACCTGCTGCGGATCCCGCAGGACGCGGCCGTGGACGTGGAGTGCGCGGAGATCGCGGTGGCCGAGGCGTCGGAGGCGTACGCGGCGGGCGCCTTCGCGGTGGCCCAGCAGCTGGCGGCCGGCGCGGTGTCGAACCTGCGCGGTTCGTTCCTGCCCTCGCACGAGGGCGAGTGGGTCAACGCGATGCGCGAGCAGCTGGAGGAGCTGCGGCTGAAGGCGCTGGAGACGGCGAGCCTGGCGTCCTCGGCGCTGGGCGACGAGCACCACGCGCTGCGGTACGCGGAGGAGGCGGTGCGCCGGGCTCCGTTCCGGGAGAGCGCCTACCGCTGCCGGATGGCGGCGCACACGCGGGCCGGGAACCGGGCGGAGGCGCTGCGCAGTTACCAGCAGCTGCGGGAGGTCCTGGCGGAGGAGCTGGGCATCGATCCGGCTCCGGAGACGGAGGCGGCGTACCTGGAGCTGCTGCGGACGCCGGAGCCGCGGCCGGCGCTGCGGTCGTTCACGTGTCTGGACCCGGTGCTGATGGGGGTCTTCGAGGTGGACCACCGGGCGCCGGCGCCGCGGCCGTGCTCGCTGGCCGACCACGGGTGCGTGACGCACCCGGTGCGCTCCTCCCCCGCCGCCTGAGCGGTCGCAGGGGGCAGGGGGCAGGGGGTCGCCGCCGCGGAGTCCGCGGCGGCGGCCTTCGCACGCCCGGACCCGGGCGCGGCCCGGGTGCGGCGCCGGGTGCGGGGGCGGGTGCGGCGCCGGGTGCGGGTGCGGGTGCGGCGCCGGGCCGGGGGGCGGCCGCACACGCCGGTGCGCCCGTACGCCGGTGCGGCGCCGGGCGGGGACGTGGGGCGGCCCCGGCCTCCCTGGGGGGTGGGGGGCCGGGGCCGGGGGTGCGGCGGGGGTCAGGTGATGGAGACGCCGCTGTCGATGCTGATGACCTGGCCGGTCATGCAGTCCTGGTCGAGGAAGAGGCCGGCGCTGCGGGCGACCTCCTCGACGGTGACGAAGCGGGGAATGGGGGCCTTGTCCTCCATGCCCTCGATCACCCGGTCCGGGAGGGTGTTCGTCATACCGGTGATCATGAAGCCGGGTGACAGCGCGTTCACCGTCACCCCGCGCCGGCCGCACTCCGCGGCGAGGGTGCGGGTGAAGCCGATGAGGCCCGCCTTGGAGGCCGAGTAGGCGGTCTGGCCGGCGGTGGCGATGATGCCGGACGGCGACACGATGTTGATCACCCGGCCCCAGCGCTGGCGCAGCATGTACGGCACCGAGGCGCGGGCGGTGTGGAACGAGCCGATGAGGTTGGTCTGGATGACCTGCGCCCAGTCGGCGGGGTTCTGCATCGCCATGAGGCTGTCCTTGCGGATGGCCCCGTTGTTGACGAGGACGTCCACCGGGCCGAGTTCGGCGGAGATCTGCTCGTAGAGGGCCTGGGTGGCCTCCCACGAGCCGACGTCGCCGGTGACCAGCGCCGAGGGGTTGGACAGCTTCTCCCGGACGGCCTCGGCGGCCTCCCTGGAGCTGTTGTAGTGGACGGCGACCCGACAGCCCAGTGCGTCCAGTTCCAGCGCCAGGGCCTGGCCGAGGCCGCCCGACGCGCCGGTGACCAGGGCGACCGGGGAGTCCGGGCGCCGGCCGGTGCTCTTCTTGCTCATGCGGCGACACCGCCCCATTCCATGAGGATCGAACCCCAGGTCATGCCGGCTCCGAAGCCGGCCAGCAGGACCTTGTCACCGGCCTTGATGCGGCCCTCTTCGAGGGCCTCGGTCAGCGCGATGGGGATCGACGCCGAGGCCGTGTTGCCGTACTTCTGGAGGTTGGTGATCAGAGCCTCCTGCCGCAGCCCGGTGTGCGAGAGGATCGAGTTGATGATCCTGATGTTCGCCTGGTGGGGTACGACGTGGTCGATGTCGGCCGCGTCGACCTTGGCGCTCTCCAGGGTCTCGCGGACGGTGCGCACGGTGTAGCGGACGGCGTTGAGGTAGATCTCGTTGCCGTTGATCTGCGCGTAGTGCAGGCCCGCGTCCAGGGTTTCCTGGGTGGTGGGCATCCGGCTGCCGCCGGCGAGGACCTTCAGGGAGCCGGTGCAGGCGCCGTCGGCGCCCAGGTTCCACGCCTTGACGCGGTTCTCGGGGCCCGGCTGGAGGACGATCGCGCCCGCGCCGTCGCCGACGAGGATGGACAGGTCCCGGTCGGCCGGGTTGGCCGTCAGGGTGTGGGTGTCGGATCCGATGAGCAGGATCGGCCGGGGGTCGATGGCGATGAGGGCCATCGCGGACACTAGCCCGTAGACGAATCCCGCGCACTCGGAGTTGACGTCGTGCGCGCTCCCGGAGATGCCCAGTTCGTGGTGGACGAACGCGGACGTCGCCGGGGACGGCTGCTCGGGTGTGGCGGTCGCCACGATGAGGTGGGCGATGTCGGCGCCGGTCAGGCCCGCTTTGTCCAGCGCGCGCCGGCCGGCCTCGACGGCCAGGGAGGCGGTGGTCTGCCCCGGGTTGACCGCCCGCCGCTCGCGGATGCCGCAGCGGCTGACGACCCAGTGCTCGTCGACGCCGAAGCGCGTGGCGAGCTCGGCACTGGTGACGACGCGTTCGGGTACGGACATGCCCCACCCGGTGATGTCGAAGCCGGTCACGTCACCCCTCGCTACGCCTGAGCCGGGACGAGGTCGACGATCTTCGCGTACACGTCGCGCAGGGTCGTCGTGTCGTCGAGGTCGGCGAAGAGGGACTCGTCGGCCGGGATGTGCGGGTACTGGTTCTGGAATCCGTACAGCCACTCCATCAGGTCAAGCGAGTCGACGTCCGCGATGTGCTGGAGCGGGGCGTCGGGGCTGACCTCCGCGGCACCCGAAACGGCCTCGAGCTGGCTCGCCAGTTCTTCGATGGTGGGCAGCGACATGGGGTCGGTCCTCTCTCGGCAATGCAACTCGGCAGTGCGTGTCTGGTTTCGATAGCGATGAAATATCCGCCCCCGCAAGGAAGGCGCAACACGGCCTGCTGTCTTGAATGCGGCCCGTCTTGCGCGGGCCTTGCGGGGCATCGGGTTTCCTCGGACGCGAATTAGGAAATACGGCCCGCCGGACACGCAGGAAAGAGGATCAGGATGACAACGGTCGCCCCCAAGTCGGTGGACCCCGAGGTCGATGCGATCAGGCACCACTACGAGGTCAGCAACGATTTCTACCGGCTCCTGCTGGGCCCCTCGATGATGTACTCCGGCGGTTACTGGGAGGCCGGCGAGGACCTCAACGCCGCGCTCGACGAGGCTCAGTACCGCAAGCTCGACAAGTTCGCCGAGCTCGCGAACGTCAGCCCGGCCACCGGGCGTGTCCTGGACATCGGCTGCGGCTGGGGCACGATGCTCAACCGTCTGACCACCGTGCACGGTGCGGGGCAGGCCGTGGGCCTGACGCTGTCGCGGACCCAGGAGGCGTTCATCGCCGGCCTGGACAACCCGCGGATCACCACGCTGGTGCAGAGCTGGGCGGACTACAAGGTCGCCGACGACAGCGAGAAGTACGACGCGGCGTTCTGCATCAACGCGCTGGAGCACTTCGTGTCCTCCAACCTGCCGCCGAAGGAGCGCACCAAGCGCTACCGGTTCTTCTTCCAGCAGGTTGCCAACGCCCTCAACCCGGGTGCGAAGTTCGTGCTGCACACGATGACGGCCGAGGCGCTGCCGATGACGCGTGCGCTGCTGGACGACCTGAAGTTCCTGCAGCGCTCGGAGTTCGAGGGCTGCCACATCCCGCACCTGAGCGAGCTGAGCGCGGCGGCGGAGGGTCTCTTCGAGATCGACGAGGTCGTCAACGAGCGCGAGTCGTTCGCGATGGCGTGCCGGGCGTGGCTGGTGCTGCTGGCCGAGCGCCGGGACGAGGCCGTGGCCCTGGAGGGCGAGGAGGTCGTCTCGCGCTTCGAGCGCTACCTGGACATCTTCGCGTACACGCTCGAAGACAAGTTCTTCAACAACTTCCGCGTCACCATCACGCGCCGCTAAGGAGCCAGACGTGACGAGCATTCTCGAGCCGGCCAAGGACGGCGGGGCACGTACGGGCACCGAGCCGGCTCCCGGCGGCCGCGGCCCGACCCGGCATCTGCGGGTCGCGGTCATCGGCACCGGGTTCTCGGGCCTGGGCACCGCCATCCGGCTGCTGCAGTCGGGCATCGACGACTTCCTGGTGTTCGAGCGGGCCGACGAGGTCGGCGGCACCTGGCGCGACAACAGCTATCCGGGTTGTGCGTGCGACGTCATGTCCCACCTCTACTCGTTCTCGTTCGCCCGGAACCCGGAGTGGAAGTCGACGTTCGCCTCTCGGGACGAGCTGTACGCCTACCTGCGGGACACCGCCGACCGCTTCGGCGTGCGTCCGCACATCCGGTTCGGGCACGAGCTGGAGGCCGCCCGCTGGGACGAGGGCGAGCGGCACTGGGTCGTGGAGACCTCGCAGGGCCGGTACACGGCCCAGTTCCTGGTCACCGGTACGGGCTACCTCAGTGAGGCGGCGGTGCCGGACATCAAGGGGCTGGACGGGTTCGAGGGGACGGTCTTCCACTCCTCGAACTGGAACCACGACCACGACCTGTCCGGCCGCCGCGTGGCCGTCATCGGTACGGGCGCCTCGGCGATCCAGTTCGTGCCGGCGATCCAGCCCGAGGTCGGGCAGCTGGACCTCTACCAGCGCACTCCCCCGTGGGTCGGGCCCAAGCCCGACAAGGCCAACAGCGAGCTGCACACGAAGATGCTGCGTTCGCTGCCGGGCTACCAGCAGTTCCGGCGGGGCTTCAACCAGTGGGGCCGGGAGGTCCTGGCGTTCTTCTGGAAGCGGCCCAAGCTCGCCGAGAAGGTCCAGAAGATGGCGAGCGACCACCTGGCGAAGTCGGTGCCGGACGAGGCGCTGCGGGCCCGGCTGACGCCCGACTACCTGGTGGCGTGCAAGCGGCTGCTGTTCTCCAACACGTGGTACCCGGCGATCCAGCAGCCCAACGTGGAGATCGTCAGCGAGGGCATCGCGGAGGTCCGGGCGAAGTCGATCGTCGGGACCGACGGTGTGGAGCGCGAGGTCGACACGATCATCCTGGGTACGGGCTTCACGGCCACCGACCGGCCCGTCGCCCGCCGGATCTGGGGGCGGGAGGGGGTGCGGCTGCGCGATGCGTGGAAGGACGGCATGTCCGCGCACCGGGGTACCACGATCGCCGGGTTCCCCAACCTGTTCATGCTGCTGGGCCCGAACACGGCGCTGGGGCACTCCTCGCAGACCGTGATGATCGAGGCGCAGGTCCAGTACGTCGTGGACTCGCTGAAGCAGGCCGAGAAGCGGGGCCTGGCCAGCATCGAGGTGCGCCGGGAGGCGCAGGACGCCTACAACCGCAAGCTCGACGGGCATCTGGAGGGCACGGTCTGGATGTCGGGCGGCTGCAAGAGCTGGTACCTCGACGCGAACGGCCGCAACACGTCGATCTTCCCGACGTACACCTGGCGCTTCCGCCGCGGCACCAAGCGCCTGGACCTGAGCGAGTACCAGCTCGCTTCCCGGGTGCGCAGCACCCAGCCGGTACCTCACCAGTAGGAGACGCACGCAGATGAGCAGCACCCCAAGAACCGACGCCGGCGCGAGCGCCGAGCCCTCCCGCCGCCGGGTCCTCGGCGGTATGGCGGCGACGGCCGTGGCCGTCGTCGGCTGGAACGTGGTGGACCAGACGTGGGCGACCGCCGCGGAGGCGGCGGGCAACCCCGATGTGGTTCCGGTGCCGGGCCTGACCGGCACCCTGGAGACGACACCGGCCACGGTGGACGCCTTCGCCAACGACTTCGGTCACCTCTTCGACGGTGCGCCGAGCAAGCCGTGGGCGGTGCTGCGTCCCGGCGGTGTCGACGACATCGTGACGATCGTCAACTACGCCCGTGCCAACGGCATCAAGGTCGCCGTCAACGGTCAGGGCGGTACGGGTGACGACATCGAGTCGCACTCGGTGTACGGCCAGGCGCGGGTGCCGGGCGGCATCTCGATCGACGCCAAGGGCATGTCCCGGATCGTGTCCATCGGCAGCGACCACGCGGTGGTCGAGGCCGGGGTGACGTGGGGTCAGCTGACGGACGCCACGCTGCAGGTGGGCAAGACGCCGCCGGCGCTGCCCGACTACCTGTACATCTCGGTGGGCGGGACGATCAGCATCGGCGGGATCGGCGGGACCGTGCAGCGGTACGGTCTGCTGTGCGACACGGTGCAGTCGATCGACATCGTGACGGGTGACGGCAAGCTGGTGACGGCGACGGCGTCGGTGCGTGCGGACCTGTTCAACGCGGCGCTGTCGGGCGGCGGTCAGGTCGGCATCATCGTGCGGGCCAAGGTGAAGCTGATTCCGGCGCCGAAGCGGGCCGTCATCTTCAGCCTGTACTACAACACGGTGGAGCAGTACCTGATCGACTCCGAGCGGGTGCTGGCCGACGGCCGGTTCGAGGTCCACGCGGGTGAGATGCAGCGGACTCCGGACAACTCGGGCTGGCGGTACAAGCTGGAGGTCGGGGCGACGTACAACACGACGCCGCCGAACCGGACGCGGCTGCTGTGCGACCTGAAGGACGTGCGGGCGGAGGCGGTCATCGAGGACGTGACGTACCGGGACTACATGTTCCGGCTCGACGCGTACGAGGCGTACCTGAAGGAGGGCGGCCACTGGTACACGCCCAAGCCGTGGCTGAGCATGTTCCTGCCGGCGTCGAAGACGAAGGCGTTCATGAAGCGGGTGGAGCAGGAGCTGGACGCGAGTTCGCTGGGCGGGGGGTTCCTGCTGTTCTACCCGTTCTTCTCGTCGAAGATCAAGCGGCCGCTGGCGGTGATGCCGAACGAGTCGGTGGTCTACCTGTTCGACCTGCTGCGGTTCCCGAACCCGGGTGAGCCGAACATCCAGGGCATGATCGACCAGAACCGGCGGCTGTACGACATCGCGGTGGGTCTGGGCGCGAAGCGCTACCTGGTGGGTTCGATCCCGATGTCGGGTGCGGACTGGAAGAAGCACTTCGGCAACCGGTGGACCGGGTTCGTCAACGCGAAGCGGAAGTACGACCCGAACAGCATGTTCACGCCGGGTCAGGGCTTCTTCGCCTGACGGTGGCGGTCGGCGGCTGCTGTGGCGGCCGTGTGGTCCCGGCGGCGGGGGCGGGGTGAGGCATCCCCGTCCCCGCCGTCCCGTTTTTTGTCCCCTTGTAGCGAGTTGGAGGCCTGGAGATGACGACGTACGACCTGATCGACGAGGCGGTGATCGACGCCCCGGCGGATGACGTCTGGGAGGCGCTGGTCTCGGAGTTCCGCGGCGCGAAGCAGTGGTGGGTGCCGCACAACACGTTCACGTCGGTGTCCGGTGCGCCGGACGCGGTGGGCGGGGAGGTCGGTGTGACGGTGCACACCAAGGGCTCCGACAAGGGGGGTCTGAAGCTGCGCTTCACGTCGCGGACGGTGGCGGTGGAGCGGGGCCGGCGTCTGGACATCGAGTACGTGTCGGGGGTGTTCCGCGGTCCGAGCAGTTTCGTGCTGGAGCCGCTGGCGGACGGCCGGACGCGGATCGCGATGCACTTCACGGGCAGTCCGCACGGCTGGCTGAAGGTGCTGGCGAAGGTCGCGGACCTGGGTGCGGAGCATTCCAAGGGCACGCTGGCGGCGTTCGAGTCGCTGAACCGGCAGCTGTCGGGGGTGCGGCGGTGAGTACGGCTTCGGAGGTCACGCACGAGGTGACGGTCCGTACGGACGACGGTGCGGAGCTGGCGGTGACGGTGCTGGCGCCGCTGGCGGGCACGGCGGCGGCCGGTGACGTGGTGCTGGTCCACGGCTGGGCGCATTCGCGCCGGGTGTGGGGGACGGTCGCGGACCGGCTGATCCGGGCCGGGCACCGGGTGGTGCTGTACGACCAGCGCGGGCACGGTGCCTCGACGCTGGGCCGTACGCCGGTGTCGGTGGAGCGGCTGGGTGCGGACCTGGCGTCGGTGCTGGGCGAGACGGGTGCGCGGGAGGCGGTGGTCGTGGGTCATTCGGGCGGCGGGTTCGCCGCGCTGGCGTACGCGGCGACGTCTCCGTCGGCGGGCCGGCTGCGCGGTCTGGTGCTGCTGGGGACGGCGGCGCACGGTCAGGACACGCCGGAGAGCGAGGTGAAGATGATGGGCAACCCGGTGTTCTCGTGGGCGCTGCGCCGGCCGTGGCTGGGCGGGAAGCTGCTGGGTTCCACGATGGGCAAGGGGGTGGATCCGGTGGTGCTGGATGTGAACCGGCAGCTGTTCGCGGCGACGGCGGCGCGGGTGCGGGCGGACTTCTTCCGCTGCACGCGGGGCTGGGACGTGCGCGAGGCACTGAAGTCGGTGCGCGTTCCGGCGGTGGTCCTGCACGGTGAGGGCGACAAGGTGATCGCTGTCGAGCTGGCCGAGGTCCTGGCGCAGGTGTTGCCGGGTGCGCGGTTCGAGCGGGTTCCCGGTGCGGGGCACATGCTGCCGCTGGAGCGTCCGCTGGTGGCGGTCGCGGCCGTGTCGGAGCTCGCTTCGCGATGATCGAGGAACTCCTCCCCCCGGGCGTCACGTCGTCGGAGGCTTTCGACGACGCGGCGCCCGCTGTGCTGTTCGCGGCGGAGGCGGCCGTGATGGAGGGCCGCCGGGAGGGCCGGCGGCGGCAGTTCGCGACGGCGCGGGCGTGTGCCCGGCGGTGTCTGGCGCAGCTGCGGCGCCGTCCGGTGGCGATGCTGCCGGGGGCGGGCGGTGCGCCGGGGTGGCCGGCGGGGGTGGTGGGGAGCATCACCCATTGCGAGGGCTACCGGGCGGCGGTGGCGGCTCCGGCGTCGGTGGCGGCGGCGGTGGGCATCGATGCGGAGCCGGCGGGGCCGCTGCCGGCCGGGGTGCTGGGGCTGATCGCGTCGTCGGCGGAGCGTGCGCATCTGGCGGCGCTCGCCTCGGCGGACCCGTCGGTGCCGTGGGAGCGGGTGTTCTTCTCCGCGAAGGAGGCCGCGTACAAGGCGTGGTATCCGGCGACGGGGATCTGGCTGGGGTTCCGTGACGCCTCGCTGGTGTTGTCCCCGGCGGGGACGTTCGCCGTGACGATGCGGCCGCCGGTGCCGGCGCCGGTGGATCCGGTGTACGGGGGCCGCTGGCTGGCGGGGGGCGGGCTGGTGCTGACGGCGGTGGTCCGCGGGCCGGCCCGGTAGCGGCCGCACCCGCCCCGCCCGCCCCGCCCGCCGCGCAGGGCCGCGGGGTCGGGGCGGGCGGGTGTCAGGGGGCGGGCAGGACGACGGTGCGCGGGGTGCGGGGGGCTTCCTGCGGGGTGTCGGGTCCGGTGCCGGTGCGGAATTCCTGGGGGCTGACGCCGCGGACGCGTTTGAAGGCGGTGGAGAGGGCGAAGGCGGAGCTGTAGCCGACGCGCCGGGCGACGGTGGCGACGGTGGCGTCGGGTTCGCGCAGCAGGTCGGCGGCGAGTGCGAGGCGCCAGCCGGTGAGGTAGGCGACCGGGGGTTCGCCGACGATGTCGGTGAAGCGGCGGGCCATGGAGGCGCGGGACACGCCGACTTTCAGGGCGAGTTCGGCGACGGTCCAGCCGTGGGCGGGGTTCTCGTGGAGGAGGCGCAGGGCGGGGCCGACGACGGGGTCGCCCTGGGCGCGGTACCAGGAGGGGGCGCCGCTGGCGGGGGCGGCGAGCCAGGTCCGCAGGACGCCGATGAGGAGGAGGTCCAGGAGGCGGTCCAGGACGATTTCCTGGCCGGGTTCGTCTTTGGAGATCTCGGAGGTGAGGAGGGTGACCAGGGTGTTGTCGGCGGCTTCGGCGGGGCGTACCAGCAGGGAGGGCAGGGCGCTGAGGAGGCGGCGGCCGATCTCGCTGGGGGCCTGGTAGGTGCCGCTGAGCATGACGGCGGAGCCGGCGTCCTGGAAGGTGTCGCCCCAGGTGCGGACGCCCAGTGCCATGGTGTCGGTGACGTCCTGGCCCTCTTCGGTGCTGCAGCGCTGTTCGGGGCCGACGGTGATCTGGACGGGGGTGGTGGGGGTGTCGGCGACGGTGTAGGGGTCGGGGCCGCGGACGACGGCGACGTCTCCGGGGCGGATGGGGACGGGGTCGCCGTGGTCGGGGATGAGCCAGGCGTCGCCGTGGACCATGGTGACCACGGAGAGCGGGGCCCGGTCTTCGACGCGCAGGGACCAGGGCGGGTTGAAGACGGATTTGAGGAGGAAGGCGCCCCGGGCTTTGGGGCCTTCGAGGAGGCCGGTCAGCGTGTCCATGCGTACATCCTCTCCGGGGGAACGGCGAAGCGCCCGCTCTCCCGCGGGGGACGGAGAATAGAGAGCGGGCGCCGTTCACGGGGGTGGTGCGGGTGGTGCGGTGGCCGTGGCGGCGTGGGGGGCGCCGGCGGGCGGGGTTATGCCGATCCGCGGCCGTGGAGGGTCAGGGCGCGGCCGAGGGCGGCGAGGGCCGCCGTGCAGGCCGCGGTGCGTACGAGGTTGCCGGTGGCCCAGCGTCCGCCGAAGCGGGTGCGGGCGGCGGCGGCGTCGGCGCCGGCGCGGGCGAGCTGGTTGTTGAGGGGGATGTTGACGGCGGCGGTCACGGCCAGGGAGAGGCCGTAGAGGGCGAACGCGGCCCAGCCCCAGCGGGCGGCGTCGGGGCGGCCGCCGCGCTGCTGCTGGACGGCGGCGAGGCCGGTGGCGAGGAACGCGCCGAGGAACAGGAGGCCGAACAGGCCGTTGTCGATGGCTTCGTTGATGTTGCGCATGGCGGTGACGTAGGTGTGGTCGTCGCCGCGGCCCAGGCCCGGCATCACGGAGATGTCGAAGGCGAAGTAGAGGCCTGCCATCAGTCCGGTGCCGACCGTCGCCGCGACCAGGGTGACGGACTGGGTGGTCGTGGCTGTCACTTCAGGATTCCCTTCAGGGTGCGCTCGTAGCGCTTGTGCAGGAGCGTCGCCCCGATGAGGCGGACGGGCGGCGGGATGGTGGCGGAGACGTGGGCGACGGAGCGGCGTGGTGCGCCGTCGAACATCCAGGGCTGGAGGTGGGTCATCACGCGCATCGGGGCGCTGGCGACGACTTTGCGTTCCTCGGCGAGGTAGGCGCGTTCGCCGAGGCGTTCGAAGACGGGGAAGATGATGCGTTCCTCGTCGCGGAGGTGGTCGCGGAGCACCGACTCGAAGGTGTGGGAGGCGCGGACCAGGCCGTCGCCGCGGTGGGCGATGGCGGTGGAGACGGCGTCCATGGCGGCGTCGAGTTCCTCGTGGTCCTCGTGGAGTTCGCGGGCCTGGGCGTCGAAGTCGGGGTCCTTGCGGCGCAGTCCCGGCCACAGGACGTCGTCCTCGCTGGTGTGGTGCCATTCGATGGTTTCGCGCAGGCGCTGCCACCAGGGGGTGCCGGCCGTGTTCCAGGCGGGGGCGGCGGTGCGCAGCCGGGCCGCGTCGCGCCGCATCGCGATGTGCATGAGGGCGAAGCCGTGGAAGTAGGGGGGCAGTGTGTCCAGGCCGTGTTCGCTGGAGTACGACTGGGGTGCGGGCATGGCAGCCTCCTGCCGGTCGGTCGTGCGCGGTGCGCGTGTGCGTCCCCTGGGTCGTTTCCGAGCACCGGGCGGCGGCCGTACCAGAGTCGCCGCCCGGTCAGGGAGTGACGGGGGTGCTGCCGGCGGTGCCGGCGGTGGTGTGGTCAGACGTTCCAGACTCCCGCGGCGGCGGCGTCGCGGGCGAATTCCGCGAAGTCCTTGGGCTTGCGGCCCAGGGCTTCCTCGACTCCGTGCACCAGGTGCGCGTTGCGGCCGTCGAGGATCATGGTGAACAGGTCGGCGAACTCCTCGGGGAGGTCGTTCTCGCGCAGGACGGCGCGGTACTCCTCGTTGGTGACGGAGATGTACTTGATGTCGCGGCCGGTGGCCTTGGAGAGTTCGGCGGCGACGTCGGTGTAGCTCAGGAGGCGGGGGCCGGAGAGCTCGTAGGTCTTGCCGATGTGCTTGTCGTCGGTGAGGGAGGCGACGACGACGTCGGCGATGTCGTCGGCGTCGACGAAGGCCTCCACGGCGTCGCCGGTCGGCAGGGCGATCTCGCCGGCGAGTACGGGCTCGAGGAAGAAGCTCTCGGAGAAGTTCTGGTTGAACCAGCTGGAGCGGACGATGGTCCAGTCGGCGCCGGACGCCTTCAGGTTGTCCTCGCTGACCTCGGCGGCCTCCTCGCCGCGGCCCGAGAGCAGGACCAGGCGGCGGGCGCCCTTGGCGACGGCGACCTTGGAGAACGCGCCGACCTGCTCGGCGGCGCCGGGGAAGGCGAGGTCGGGGTAGTAGGTGACGTAGACGCGGTCGACGCCTTCGAGGGCGGCGTCCCAGGTGGCGGGCTCGTGCCAGTCGAAGGGGGGCTCGCCGGTGCGGGAGCCGATGCGGACCTGGCGGCCCTGGGCGGTGAGCTTGTCGGCGACGCGGCGGCCGGTCTTGCCGTGTCCGCCGATGACGAGGGTGATCTGCGTGTTCTGAGTCATGAGTACAGTCAAGTCCAGTCTCGTGAGACGGGCCATAGCCACAAAGCTCAGTTCCATGTGCGTGCGTCTACGGGTGGTGTCCCGGAGCGCGGACGGGGAGAGTGTGGCTTCGGCATGAGCCAGGGAATCGTAGGCATGCCCCGCGGGGTCGGGCCATAGCCTTCCGAGCGGTCCTCGACTCTTCGTGGAGCGGCCTTCGAGGGGGTCTTGAGCGGGCTGCGAGCGGGTGCCGAGCGGTCCTGTACGGCGAGACTTGAGCGGTTCTCCGGTCGGGCGGGGCACGATCGGCGCCGGAGTACCGACCCGCTCGCTGGAGGCCGTATGAACGCCACTCCGGACCATCCGGAGCTCGACCAGTTGTCTGCCGACCTGGCCGGTCTGCTCGGACGGATCGGGCTCGACCCGGCCGACGGGTGGCCGGTGCGCCGGGACCGGATCGACATCCGTTTCGCGGCTGCGGCCGCGCGCCATCCGGGGCGGGTCGCCGCCCGTGACGGGGAGGGGCAGGCGACGTATCTGGAACTGGAGTGGCTGGCGGACGACATCGCGCGGCGTCTGTCGGGGCGTTGTGGTCCCGGTGGGGCGGTCGCGGTGCGGGTGCTGCGCTCGTGTGAGGCGGCGGCGGCCGTGGTGGGTGTGCTGCGGGCGGGTGCGGCGGTGCTGCCGCTGGAGCCCGGGCACAACGCGGGGCTGCAGGAGTTCTTGATGCGTGACGCGGGGGCCGGGGTGGTCGTCTCGGACGGCGGGCTGCTGCGGGACGAGATCCCGGTGGCGAAGGCGGGCCGGTTCGTGATCGCGGTCCGGCCGCATGCGGCGGTGCGCCGGGAGGTCGCCGCGGACACGGCGTTCCTGGCGCTGCCGTCGGCGGGTGCTCCGGGCCGGGCGGTGGCGGTGCGGCCGGTGTCCCACCTGGACGTGCTGTCGTGGGTGGACGGCTGTGTGCCGGTGCTGGGGGTGGGTCCGCAGGACGTGTGGGCCTACGTCCACTCGCTGAGTTTGGATGTGGGGATGCGGGAGCTGTGGGGTCCGCTGCTGTCGGGCGGGTGCGCCGTCGTGGTGGACCGGGACACGGCGGGTGACGCGGTCGGCCTGGCGCGGCTGCTGGCGGAGCGGGAGGTGACGGTGGTGACGCAGCTGCCGTCGGCGTTCGCGCGGCTGGCGGCGGCGGCGCGGCCGGGGAGCTTGCCGCGGCTGCGGCACGTGCTGCTGGCGGACGGGGCGGCGGACGCGGGTGTGGTGGCCGGCTGGCGGTCCGCGGGGATCGCGCCGGGTGCCGTGGTGCGGGACGTGTCGGGGGCCGTGACGGTGCTGTGAGGCACGGGTGAGGGGCCCCGGGCGGCGGTCGCCGTCCGGGGCCCCTCGTGCGTGCCGCCGCGTGTGCGTGTGCGTGTGGCTGTTTCAGGCGTTGCCCAGGCCCCCGCAGACGTTGAGGGCCTGGGCGGTGATGGAGGCCGCGAGGTCGGTGGTGAGGTAGCCGACGAGGCCGGCGACCTCTTCGGCGGTGGAGTAGCGGCCCAGGGGTATCTTCGCCTCGAACTGCTCCTGTACGTACTCCTCGGTGGTGTCCCAGACCTGTGCGTAGCCGCTGCGGACGCGGGCGGCCATGGGGGTTTCCACGTAGCCGGGGCAGACGGCGTTGACGGTGGTGCCGGTGGGTGCGAGTTCCTTGCCGAGGGCTTTGGTGAAGCCGATCACGGCGTGTTTGGAGGCGGAGTAGGGGGCGCCGAGCAGGACGCCCTGCTTGCCGGCGGTGGAGGCGATGTTGATGATGCGGCCCCAGGGTTCGGCGCCCAGGCCGCCGTTGTTGAGGACTTCGCGGGTGAGGCGGAAGACGCTGTTGAGGTTGGTGTCGATGACGTCGTCCCACAGCTCGTCGGTGATGCCGGCGGTGGCGCCGCCGCCGCTGCGGCCGGCGTTGTTGACCAGGATGCTGACGGGGTCCGAGTACGCCGCGACGGCCGCGGCGACCAGGGCCCGTACGGCGGCCGCGTCGCGTACGTCGGCGGCGGCGCCCTCCACGCTGAAGCCCTCGGCCTGCAGGTCGGCCACGGTCTGTTTGACCGCGGTCTCGGTGCGGGCGCAGAGGAACACCCGGTGCCCGCGGGCGCCCAGGTCGCGGGCGACGGCCAGGCCGATGCCGCTGGTGGCCCCGGTGACCAGTGCCACGGGCCTCTCGGGGGCCTTGTCGATCGCCTTCACCGTCATTCCTCGTATCCCTTCATCGTCGCCAGGACGCTCTGAGCGTGCCGGGGGGCACTCGGGGCGTGGCGGAAGGCGGATGGAGGCGGCTGCGGGGGCGGGGCGCGGCGGCGGCCCCCCCGGGGGGGGCGCGGGGGGGGGGGGGGGGCGGGCCCCCGGGGGGGGGGGGGGGGGGGCGGGGGGCGGGCGGCCCCCCGCCGGGGGTGTCCGCGGCGGGGCGGGGGGGCCGTCCGGCGGGTGGGGGTGTGCCGGGCGGGGTTCAGCGGCCGCGCCAGGAGCCGGGGCGGCCGGGGCGGGGGGCGGCCGGGGTGCGGTCCCAGACGGAGGGTTCGGTGCGGGGGGCCGGGGGCGGGGGCGGGGGCGGGGGCCGGTCGAGGAGGGCGGTCAGGACCGCCAGGAGGGCGGCGGTCTCCTCGGCGGCGGGCCGGCCCCGGGTGATCCGCCAGGCCGGCGCCGCACCGGACGCCGTTCCGGGGCCGGGAGCCGGGGCGGGGGGCGGGGCGGGGGCGGCGGGGGGCGGGGGGGGTCCCGCCGGGGTACCCGCGGTGGCCGGCGTGGCCGGCGGCGGGGCGGGGGCGCTCATACGGGCGGGTTGCCGTGCTTGCGCGACGGCAGGTCGGCGTACTTGGGGCGGAGCATCGCCAGCGCGTCGACGAGGACCGAGCGGGTCTCGCCGGGGTCGATGACGTCGTCGACGAGGCCGCGTTCGGCGGCGTAGTAGGGGTGCATGAGCTCGGCCGTGTACTCCTTGATCTTCTGTGCGCGCATCGCGTCGGGGTCGGCGGCGGCGGCGATCTCCCGGCGGAAGATGACGTTCGCGGCGCCTTCGGCGCCCATGACGGCGATCTCGTTGGTGGGCCAGGCCAGGGCGAGGTCGGCGCCGATGGAGCGGGAGTCCATGACGATGTAGGCGCCGCCGTAGGCCTTGCGCAGGACGAGGGAGATCCGCGGGACGGTGGCGTTGCAGTAGGCGTAGAGCAGTTTCGCGCCGTGGCGGATGATGCCGTTGTGTTCCTGGTCGACGCCGGGCAGGAAGCCGGGGACGTCGACGAGGGTGACGAGGGGGATGTTGAAGGCGTCGCAGAACTGCACGAAGCGGGCGGCCTTCTCGCTGGCGTGGATGTCCAGGACCCCGGCGAGGCTGGCGGGCTGGTTGGCGACGAAGCCGGTGACGTGGCCGTCCATCCGGGCCAGGGAGCAGACCACGTTGGTGGCCCAGGCGGGCTGGATCTCGAAGTGGTCGCCGTCGTCGACGACTTCCTCGATGACCTTGCGGATGTCGTAGGCCTGCTGGGGGTTGGCGGGCACGATCCGCGACAGGGCGTCGGTGCGCCGGCCGGGCCGGTCGCCGCCGTGTTCGCGCGGCGGGGTCTCGCGGTTGTTGGCGGGCAGCAGCGACAGCAGGTGCCGTACGTCTTCCAGGCAGCTCGCCTCGTCGTCGTAGGCGAAGGCGGCCACGCCGGAGACGGCGGCGTGGACGTCGGCGCCGCCGAGGCCGTTGTGGGTGATCTCCTCGCCGGTGACGGCCTTGACGACGTCGGGGCCGGTGATGAACATCTGCGAGGTGCCGCGGACCATGAAGACGAAGTCGGTCAGCGCCGGCGAGTAGGCGGCGCCGCCCGCGCAGGGGCCGACCATCACGCTGATCTGCGGGATGACGCCGGAGGCGCGGGTGTTGCGCTGGAAGATGCCGCCGTAGCCGGCGAGGGCGGAGACGCCCTCCTGGATGCGGGCGCCGGCCCCGTCGTTGAGGGAGACCAGCGGGGCGCCGGTCGACTCGGCCAGGTCCATCACCTTGTGGATCTTCTCCGCGTGGGCCTCGCCGAGGGCTCCGCCGAAGATGCGGAAGTCGTGCGCGTACACGAAGACGGTACGGCCCTCGACGGTGCCCCATCCGGTGATCACCCCGTCGGTGTAGGGGCGTTTGTCCTCCAGTCCCAGGCCGCTGGCGCGGTGCCGGCGCAGGGTTTCGATCTCGTGGAACGAGTCCGGGTCCAGCAGCAGGTCGATCCGCTCGCGGGCGGTGAGCTTGCCCTTGGCGTGCTGGCGTTCGGTGGCCCGCACGTCCGGGCCGGCCAGCGCCAGGGCTTTGATTCCGGCCAGTTCGGCCGCGCGGTCCAGGACCGGCAGGGGTGGCGCGTCGCTCGTGGTCATGTGGCTCCTCCAGGTCTGGGGCCGGATCCGGCCACCGTCGCGCGCGGGGCTCAAGACATCGTGGAAGTCCGCTCGAGCCCGGCACGAGAGGGGGGTTGGGCGGCCCCGCGGTCGGCTGTTCGGTGTCCGGCGGCC
This sequence comes from Streptomyces sp. NPDC048461, assembly GCF_055587105.1. NCBI lineage: Bacteria > Bacillati > Actinomycetota > Actinomycetes > Kitasatosporales > Streptomycetaceae > Streptomyces > Streptomyces sp. NPDC048461. The sequence continues at coordinate 105,442 of NZ_JBVJGW010000019.1, forward strand.
GCGGCGGGCCGCCCGTTGGTCGGTTTCGGGGTGACGGCGGGGGTCTCAGGGCGTGCGGTGCAGGGTGAGGTGGCCGCGCCGGACCGTGCGCGCCGCGTACGGCGACGGCCGCCCGGAGCCGCCGCCGGCGGCTGCGGCGGTGAGGGCCGGGGCGGGGGCGGCGGGGGTCCGGGGGCGGCGTTCCTCGCGCAGGGCGTCCCGCAGGGCCCGTGCGAAGTGGTCGATGTCCTGTGCGGTGGTGGCGGAGCCGACGGACGCGCGGACGGCGGGGCCGGCGGACGCGGCCGGGTGGAGCGGGTGTTCCTGCGCGACGGTCTTGGCCAGGACGGCTCCGTGGCGGGCCAGGGCGCGGCGCAGGCGGGCGGCGGGGACCTCGTGGTGGCGGAAGGCCAGGATGCCGGCCCGGTCGCGGCCCGCCGGGAGGAGTGCGATGCCGGGGGTGCGTTCCAGGACGGCGCGCAGCCGCGGCAGGAGGTCCTCGGCGGGCGGGGGCGCCGCGGCGTGGTGGGCCAGGGCGGTGTTCAGTGCGGCGACGGCGGCGGGCGCCGGCCCGCCCGCGCGGGAGGGGCGGCGGTAGCCGCCCGGGGCGGTGGGGAGGGCGGGGAGGGTGGCGGGGAGGCCGGGGGCGGTGCGGGCGGCGGGGCGGAGGTAGGCGAATCCGGTGTCCTGGGGGCCGTGCAGGAACCTCCAGCCGTCGGCGGTCAGCAGGTCGCAGCCGATGCGGGCGGCGTCGAGGGGGAGGCGGCCGGCGGAGTGCGAGGCGTCCAGGGCGTAGCGGGCGCGGTGGGGGGCGAGGATCCGGCCGACCTCCCGGACCGGGTTGACGGTTCCGCAGGCGGCGCTGACGTGGACGGCGCTGACGAGGGCGACGTCGGGGCCGATGCGGGCGCGCATCCAGTCCAGGTCGAGGTCGCCGTCGGCGCGCAGCGGGACGACGTCCAGGCGGCAGCGGGTGCGGTCGCGCAGGGCGTGCAGGGTGGCGAGGTGGGCGACGCCCTCGTGGGGGGTGGTCCAGATCCGGTCGCGGGGGCCGAGGTCCAGGCGGGAGACGAAGGCGTCGAAGGCGTCGGCGGCGCTGGTGACCGGGAGGGTGTCGGCGGCCGGTACGCCCAGGAGGCGGCCCAGGCGTTCGCGGACCGGGGGGCCGCCGGCGGCAGCGAGGTGTTCCTCCAGTGCGCGGGTCCCGAAGCGGTCGTCGCGGGCGGTGCAGTCGGCGAGGACGGCGCTCACGGCGGCCGGCATCGGGCCGGTGCCGGCGGTGTCCAGGTGGGCCGTTCGCTGTCCGTGGTGCGTCGGCGCGTTCATGAGGGGCCTCCCCCGCTGTCGGCCGCGGCACGTCCACGACCCCGTTGTTCCACGTATTGCCATCACGCTTGGCAATACATTGCCCAGGCGTCGGGGACTTTGGCAATGCGCGCTCCGGTGAAACTCCAGCCGGGGGTTCTTGGCACATTCCGGCAAGACGGGGAACAACTCCTGGCACGTCAATATCTGTGCAGGTCAGGGTGGTTGGGATGATTTTCCTGGGGTGTGCGGGGATGGTTTTGGGGGGTGTTCCGGCCCGTGCTCCAGCGTTTCTCCAGTGATTGACGAGTGAATTCCGAGCGGATGTTGCCAATCTTCTTGGCAGAAGACTTGCCAAGCAGGATCACGAAGTTGCCCTGGAGGGGTCACCATGAGGAACATCGCCCGCGTCGTCGCCACTGCCGCTCTCGCCACGGCCGCCGTCCTGACCGCGGGCGGCGTGGCCGCTGCCGACGGCGGCGGCTCCATCGACTGGCCGGTCGCGCCGGTTTCGGTCTCCGCCGCCCCGCAGGCCGCGGCCGTGACCGCCCCGGCCGCCGGCCGCATCGACTGGCCGTAACCGGCCCGCCCCACCAGGCCCGCTCCCCCGCCCCCCTGCTCCCCTGCTTCCCTGCTCCCCCGCTTCCCCCCGGACCGCTCCCCCGCTTCTCTTCCGCGGCCACGGCCGCTCCGGTCCGCCGTACCCGCCCGCGCCCGCCCGTGCCCCGCGTGTTCCGTACGCCGCCGTCCGCTCAACGCCTCTGGTTGGAAGGCGACTTGAGGCCCGCTACAGGAAGGGGATGGGCGGCGTCCACCCCGGCTAGCGTGCCCGCAACGGGGGCAGTTCCCTGGCCATCTGGGAAAAACAGCCAGGGGACTCGACGAGTACGGAGGAGACCATGAGGATTCGGGTGCTGGGTCCGTTGAGTGCCGAGGTCAACGGGGGGTCGATCGTCCCGACCGCGGGCAAGCCGCGGCAGGTGCTGTCGCTTCTCGCGCTCTATCCCGGGCGTGTCATGCCCGTGCCCACCCTCATGGAGGAGATCTGGGGGACGCAGCCGCCGCAGAGCGCGCTGACGACCCTGCAGACGTACATCCTCCAGCTGCGCCGGCGCCTGGGCACCGCGATGGGGCCCGACGCGCCCGGCGGCGCCAAGGAGGTCCTCGCGACCCGGCACGGCGGCTACCTGCTGCAGATCCCCGAGGACAGCGTCGACGTGCACGACTACGAGCGTCTGGTGCGCGAGGGCCAGGCCGCCTTCGAGACCGGCGACAGCCGGGTCTCCGCCGACCGCTTCCGGGCCGCGCTGGACCTGTGGCGGGGCCCGGCGCTGGTCGACGTACGGGTCGGGCCGATCCTCGACATCGAGGTGATGCGGCTGCAGGAGAGCCGCCTGGTGACGGTGGAGCGCCGCATCGACGCCGACCTGCGCCTGGGCCGCCACAGCGAACTCCTCGCCGAACTCGCCGATCTGACGGCCCGCCACCCCCAGCACGAGGGACTCCACTCGCAGATCATGGTCGCCCTCTACCGCGCCGGACGCCAGGCCGGCGCCCTGGACGTCTACCGCAGACTCAGAGCCCGCCTCATAGAAGACCTCGGCGTGGAGCCCTCACCCCAACTGCAGCGCCTCCACCAGGCGATGCTCGCCGTCGACCCCGCCCTGGACGTCCTCGCCGGACCGCGGCGCACCTCCACCTTCGACCTCTTCGCCGCCTAGGGAGTGTCCCCGGCGCCTCTCCCCCGCCCGGCCGGGACCGGCCGGGCGCCGCAGGCGGGCCGGGCACGGTCAGGGGCGCCCGGCCGGCAGGGCCGCGAGGCCGCGGGCGAGCGCGTCCGCGCTGTCCCCGGGGCCGGCCAGGCCGGTCATGAGCACGCTCACCGCGGCGCCCCCGGCGTCCGCGAGGAGCCGTGCGAGCGCGTACGCCGCCCCCGCTCCGGGGCCGCACCCGCCCAGCACCAGCCGCCCGCCGGGCTCCCGCAGGCCTGCCAGCGCCGCGGGGACGGCGGTGTACGGCGGCCCGTCGCACTCCAGCACGACGATCCTCTCGGGGCCCCGGTGGCGGCGGGCGAACAGGGCGTAGGCGCCGGCCGGTACGCCCGGGGCGGCCAGCAGGCAGACCACGGCGGCCGGGGGCCGGCCCGGGCGCAGTGTGTCCGGGGCGGGGCGCGGGGGTGCGGGCGGGCGGGGGGCCATGACGGGGGGGTCGGTGCCGGCGAGGAGGTCCAGGGCCCGGCCGACGGTGCAGTGGGGGGCGGTGAGGCCGGGCAGGCCCCGCAGCAGGGTGGTGCACTGGGCCAGGAGGGCCGCGGCGTCGGCGTCGGCCAGGCGTGCCCGGTCGTGGACGGCGTCCAGGAGCAGTGTGCCGCCCCTGTCGTGGCGGGCGCCGACCGTGACGGGCAGGGCGGTGGCGGTGCCCGTCGTGCGCGGCGGGCCGGCGGTGACGCCGCGGTCGGCGAGTTCCGCGCGTACGGCGGGCGGGAGTTCGGCCGGGGTGGTGAAGGAGACGGCGCTGTCGGCGAGGCGGGCCGGGCCCGGGCGGCCGGTCCAGGCGCGGATGAGGTCGGCGCTGACCCACGGGTAGGCCGCCAGGTCCAGGAGGGCGTCGCGTACCTGGTGCAGGAGTTCTCCCAGGGGCGCGGCGGGGTCGACCCGCACCGTCACCGGCAGGGGGCCCGCGGGTGGTCCGGGCAGGCCCGCGGCGCCGGGCAGGGCGGTGTCCCGGCCGTGGAGGCGGACCGCGAACGTCACGCGCAGGGGGCCGGGCCGGCCGGCCGCCCGGTACAGCAGCAGGGCCCAGGCGGCGTGCAGGGCGCTGCTCTCGCCGGCGCCCCGGTCGGCGGCCCAGGTGCGCAGGCGGGAGCTGTGCGGTTCTTCGAGGCGGGTGTGCAGGCGGCCGGCGCCGCTCTGGCCGGTGCCGGGGCCGGGGCGGCCCGCGGCGGTCGCCGGGCGGGCGGGGGGCGCGGTGCGCGTCCACAGCTCGCGGGCGCCGGTGCTGTCCTGGCGGGCCAGCCAGCGGGCGTGGTCGCGCAGGTCGGGGCGGCGTTCGCCGCCCGGCAGGCGGCCCCCGGCCAGGTAGGCGCGGTAGAACTCGCGGAGCAGGAGGTGGACGGCGTGTTCGTCGAGCAGGGCGCGGTGGCAGGTCAGCAGGATCCGGGCGGGTTCGGCCGCGCGTCCTTCCAGGACGTTCAGGCGCAGCAGGGGCGGGCGGGCGGGGTCCAGGCCGCGGCGGCGGTCGGCTTCGAGGAGGTCCTGCCAGGCGGTGGTGGTGCGGGTGTGGTGGGTGATGTCGACGGTGGCGCGGGGGTGCAGGACCAGGCGGGGCAGCGCCGTCCAGTCGAAGGCGGCCCGCAGGACCGACTCGCGTGCGGACAGGGACTGCCAGGCCGTGCGGAAACGGTCGCGGTCCAGGGGGCCGGACCAGTTCCAGTACACCTGTTCCAGGTCGCCTCCGCGGCCGGGCGGGCCGGCGGCGCAGTCCAGGAGCAGCTCGCGCTGGTGGCCGGTCAGGGCGACGGGGTCGCCGGCTCCCGGTCCGGGGCCCAGGAGGTCGGCCAGCAGTCCGGGGCGCAGCGGGGCGGGTTGGGCGGGGGCGGTGGGGGGCGTGTCCGGCGGGGGGTTGCCGGGCAGGGGGGTGCCGGGCAGGAGGCGCAGGGTGTGGCGGCCGGGCCCGCTGCTCTCCAGGGTGAGGTGGGTGCGGCGGTGGCGGCCGGCGATCCACGCGGCGAACCGTTCGGCGTGCGCGTCGTCGGGGAGCCCGCGCAGTTCCAGGGCGAGGGCGCCCGCGGGCGCGCCCGGGAGCACCTCGTGCACCACCGCGAGGAGCGTTGCGGGACCGTCCGCGGTGCCCGTACCGCTCATCCGGTCCTCCGGGCGGTGCGGGCCGGCGGGCGGGTGCGGCCGTGCCCCTCAGGCCCCGGCACGGACACGGTCCGGCGGGCACGGCAGGTGGGGCGGGCCGGGCGGATGGTGCGGGGTGTGCGGGTGGGGAGGTGCGGCGGGTTTCCTCGGGTTCACGGCGTACGCCCTCCCTCGCCCCGGCCGGAGGTGACCGGTCGCGGGAAGCGTAGTAGCGCGCCGGGTCCGGGCCCCTGTTCCTCGAGCGGGCCTGCAGCGTCCCGCGAACCGGTGTCGACCGGTGCCGGCGGCCCGTCCGGACCGGCGGGGACGGCAGGGGCGGCCGGGGCGGTGGGGGCGGGCAGGGCGGCGGCGGGGGTGGTGGGGCGGTGGTGGTGGGCTTCGCTGACCAGGTAGCGGTCCTGGACGAGGTGTCCGGCCACGCTCCAGTGCCCGGGCGCGAAGCCCGCGGTGCCCGCCAGCGGGGCCGGGGTGAGGCGGCCGCGGTCGTCGCGGGTGAACCCGAAGCCGGTCAGGGGGATCCCGGCGCCGGGGCCCAGGGCGCGGGCGCAGGCTTCCTTCAGGCCCCACAGCGCCAGCAGGCGGGCCCGGCGCTCCTGCTCGGGCAGCGCGGCCAGCGCCGCGCCCTCCTGCGCGGTGCACACCCGTTCCAGGAGCGGCCCGAAGTCGCTGTCGCGGTCGGTGTGCCGGGCGTGGACGCCGATCGGGCCGGTGCGGCTGACGCCGACCACGATCAGCTCGCCCGCGTGCGCCAGGGCGACGTCGACCTGCCCGTCCGGGCCGCGCAGGACGTGCCGTGCGCCGGGGCCGCGGTCCGGGTCCAGGGTGTGCGCGGGCACGTTCAGGGCGGTGGCGGCCGCGTACTTCGCGACGGCGCGGGAGACGGCGAACCGCATCCGCCCGGCCGCGGCCGGGCTGCGGCGGTAGCGCGGCCAGTCCTCGCCGAGGAGCTCGCGCAGCGCGGGGTCCAGGAGCACGGCGGTCATCCACTGCCCCCACGTCGTGCACACCACGGCCCGGCCGGTGTCGTCGAGGCGGTCGCCGGCCTCGTCCCAGGGCCCGTCCGGGCCGGGGACGTGCAGGGGCGCGCCGGGCGCGGGTGCGGCGGGCGCGGGGGTGTGTGCGGCGGGGGCTCCGGGCGGGCCGGAGCGGGCGGGGTTCATCCGCGGCCTCCTTGGGTTGCGCGTACCGTCGTGCCCCTCACGTACCCGTCGTCTCCTCGTCCGTGCCCGCGGGTGCGCGGACCGCGGCGCGGGCGGGTGTGTCCGCGCGGTGGGGCGTGCCCGCGCGGTGTCGCGTCCGCCCGTGTCCGTCCGCGGGTTGTCATCGCAGGCGGCGGACCGTGTTCTGGGCGTGCCAGCGGGCCAGGGTCAGTGTCTGGGCGCCGGCCCGTCCCAGCCAGGTGCGCACGTAGCGGCGGGCTTCGGCGAGGCCGGTGCCGGGGCCCAGGACCTCTTCGACGGCTTCCTCGCGGAGCATCACCTGCCGGGCGCAGACGGCGCGTACGCCGTCGCCGTCGGGTATCAGGGACCACTCGCCGCTGTGTGCGGCGATCAGGCGGGGTGTCACCAGTTCCTTGTAGACGATGCGGGCGGCGGAGGGGAAGCACAGGCGTACCGCCCGGGTGGCGAGGGTGCGGCCGTCGGGGGTGGCGCAGGTGTCGACGGAGGCGAGCTGCACGCCGGGGGTGTCCTCGACGACGGTGGCCGCCTCCACGTGGGGCAGGCGTTCGGGCCAGTCCGCGATCCGGTAGAGGAAGTCGTAGGCCGACTCGGCGGGGCCGGTCAGGTGCACGCTGTCCTCGAAGGACAGCAGGGTGGAGTCCAGGTGTTCCCAGCGTTCGGCGATGTCCTTGAGGTGGGCGAGTTCGGCGGCGGGCTCCTGCTGCCACTGGTGGCGGCTGCGGGCGCTCTCGGCGGCCGGGAGGTGTTCCAGGGTGCGGTCCTGGCGCAGGGTCAGCACGCAGTGGGCGTCGTCGAGGGCGCGGACCGTCCAGGTGCCGGTGGTGGGGGTGCCGGGCAGGGCGGTGTCCTCGCGTTCGAACTCCACGGTCCTGGAGTGCGGGTGCAGGATCCGGCGCAGGTGGAAGGAGCGGACCCGTTCGCCGGTCACGTCCCACAGCCGCAGCCGTTCGCGGACCCCGTCGAAGTCGATCCGCTCGACGTGGACGGGTGAGGGCAGCAGCAGCGGCCAGCGCACGGCGTCGGCGAGCAGGCCGTAGACCACGCCGGCCGGGGCGGCCACGGGCACGGTCTGCTCGCTGGTGTGCACGCGCTGCGCGGACATGGACCGGCCCTTCCTGGTCGTCGGTGCGGCTGTGCTCCAGCCTGCACCGGGGCACTCGAGGCTTCCTCAACCCCCGGCGGCGGGCGCCGCGGCCGGCGCGAAGACAGCCGGAGCAGCGGGAGCCGCGGCGGGCGTGGCGGGTGTGGGGGTGGCGGGGGGTGTGGGGGTGGCGGCCTGGGTGAGGGCGTCGGCCAGGACCCGCCAGATCTCGGCGGCGAGGTCGATGTTGGCGTCGTCCTGGGCCTGTTGGGCCAGGGTCCGCAGGCCCTGCACGCCGGCCGGGTCGCCGCCCAGGATCAGCAGCTGGTGGCGCAGGATCTCCAGCCGTACCCGGCCGCGGTAGGTCATCCGGAGCTGGTCGGCGGCGAGTTCGGCGAGCAGGGTGCGGGCCTGGTCGTAGTGGCCGGTGGCGAAGGCGAGGTCGGCTTTGAGGGCGGTGAGGTCCTGCCGCAGGGCGGGGGTCCCGGCGAAGGCGAGGGCGGCCTCGGCCTCGGCGGCGCGGCGGCCGGCCCGGACGGGGTCGGCGGGCAGCCGCTGCAGGTGCAGGCGGGCGGTGGTCAGGCGCAGCCGGATCCACAGGACGAGGTCTTCCTGGCTGCCGAAGCGGTCCAGGGCCTCGTCCAGGCAGGCCTGTGCGCCGGCGTAGTCGCCCTGGCGGACGCGGACGGCGGCGGAGGTCCACATGGCCTCGGCCCACAGGGCGTCGGTGCGGCCCTCGACGAGGGCGGTCAGCTCGTCGGCGTACACGCGGGCGTCGCCGACGCGGCCGGCTTCGGCCTGTACGGAGACCAGGGCGAGCAGGGCGGCGGCCCGGTCCTCGACGCCCAGCTGCTCGCCCAGGGCGATGCGGTGGGCCTCGACGGCGGCGTCCAGGGCGGGGGTGATCTCGCCGATGGAGCGCAGGCAGCGGGCGAGGCGGGTCAGGCCGCGGACGCGCAGCTCGCTGACGTCGACTTCCTCGCCGGCGGCGACGAGGCGGGTGAGGTGGTCGCGTTCGGCGGTGTGGTCGCCCTGGAGGCGGGCGGCGCGGGCCAGGAGCCACAGGGCCTGCCAGCGCAGCAGCGGGCTTTCGTGGCCCTCGGCGGCCAGGGCCCGGCGCAGGTCCTCGACGGCGTCGTGGGAGCCGGTGGACGCGGCGAGGGTCAGGGCGTGGGTGAGGGAGCCGGCGGCCTGTTCGCGGAAGTCGCCGGGTTCCAGGCCCAGCCGGCCGGCGAGGTAGTCCACGGCGCGGTCGGTGGGCTGGCGTGCGCCGGATTCCAGGCGGGAGAGGTAGCTGGTGGACATGCCCTCGCCGGCCAGCGCGGTCTGTGACAGGCCCCGGGCCGTCCGCAGCTTCCTGAGGCGGTGTCCGAACGCGGGCTGTCGCAGCATGGGCATCCCTGGGGTCGCGGGGAAACAATTCTGTCGGGTAACCGGCACCGAGCGTAGGGTCGGCGGCAACACGCGGGCAAACCTTTGCCACCGGTTCCCGGCCCCTCTCGTGCGGACGTCATGCGTTCCTTGAGCGGTTCTCGACCGGGTCGAGGCAGACTCTCCAGAACCGGCCGTCGGACCGGCCGTTGACCTGCTCTTCCCGCAATTCAGCGCCTTGGAGTCGACGATGAGGCCACCGGCGTGCGCACCGCACGTGTCCCGGACACCCGCAGCACACGTCCCCGCCCCGCCGGCCGCGGCCCGCACCCCGGGACGGGCCCGCGGCGCGTACCCGGACGACGACATCGACTGGCCGTGACGGCCCCCCTGCCGCCCTGCCACCCCCTGCCCCCCCTGTCACCCCTGTCACCCCTGTCACCCCTGTCACCGCGTGCCGCCCCTGCCGCTTCCTCCCGGCGGCCGGAATACGGGGCACGGGGTACGGGGTACGGGGCGGGACCGTGCGGGGTTGCGGCCCGGTGCGGTGAGGGGGCGCGGTGAGGGAGTCCGGCGCGGGGTGCGGGGCGGGGCGGGCCGTGCGGAGGGTGCTGCGGGTGGGCGGGGGCTCGGCACGGTTCGCGCCATATGATCACATGGCGGTATGACCACGAGGACGCTCTACCTGTTCTGCTCCGCCGCCCCGCCCGTCTTCGACGTGGCCCATGTGATCGAGGACGCCCAGGCCCGCGGCTGGGACGTGTGCCTGGGGCTGACGCCCACGGCGGCGCACTGGGTGGCGGGGAGCCTGGACGGGCTGGCCGCGCTGACCGGGCATCCCGTGCGCTGGCAGTACAAGCTGCCCGGTGAGGACGACGTGTGGCCGGCGGCCGACGCGCTGCTGTTCGCGCCCGCCACCTTCAACACCGTCAACTCCTGGGCCCTGGGCCTGACCGACCGGTTCGTCGTCGGGGTGGCCGCCGAGGCCCTCGGCAAGGCCACTCCCGCCGTCGCCGTGCCCTGCACCAACAGCGCCCTGGCCGCGCACCCCCGGTTCGAGCCGTCCCTGGCCGTGCTGCGCGGCGCCGGCGTCGAGGTCCTCTGGGGCGAGGGCGGCTTCACCCCCGGCCCGCCCGGCCAGGACGCCCCGCCGCACTTCCCCTGGCAGGCCGCGCTGGACGCCGTGGGCCGGGCGGGCACCGCCCAGGCCTGAACCCCCGCCCGGCACCCGCCCCTCGCCCGCCCGGCACGGAGCCCGGACGGGGCGGAGCAGAGTGCGGCTGGCCGGGGGTGTGGGGTCAGGTGAGGTCGCGGAAGAAGGCCCGTACGTCTGCGACGAGGAGGTCGGGGACCTCCATGGCGGGGAAGTGCCCGCCCCGGTCGTAGGAGGTCCAGCGCACGATGTTGTCGGTGCGGGCGGCGATGTGGCGCAGCGGGATGAAGTTGTCGTGGGGGAAGTCGGCCAGCGCGGTCGGCGTGTGCGACACCTCGGGCGGCTGCCCGGCGTAGTCGGCGTGCGCCCGCTCCCAGTAGATCCGGGCGGCGGAACCGGCCGTCCCCGTCAGCCAGTACAGCATCACGTTGGTGAGCATCTGGTCGCGGTCCACCGGGCAGGACGGATCGGCCCACTCGGTGAACTTCTCCCCGATCCAGGCCAGCAGCCCGGCCGGCGAGTCGTTCAGCCCGTAGGCGAGGGTCTGGGGGCGGGTCGCCTGGATGTCGGCGTACCCCTGCCGCTCGCGCGTCCAGGTCCGCATGCGCTGCCAGGAGGCCAGCGTCCGCTCCCGCTCGCCGCTCTCCAGCGCGGCCAGTTCCGCCGGGCCGGGCTCGGCGGACGCCCCGGCGCCGGGCAGCAGGTTCAGGTGGACCCCGGTCACGTTCCCGGGGCGGATCCTGCCGAGCTCCCGCGAGATCGCCGCGCCCCAGTCACCGCCCTGGACCCCGTACGCCCGGTACCCCAGGCGCTCCATCAGTACCCCGAAGGCCCGTGCGACCCGCTTGAACTCCCAGCCTCGGTCGCGGGTCGGCCCCGACAGCCCGAAGCCGGGGATGGAGGGCAGCACGAGGTGGAAGGCGTCGGCCGGATCGCCGCCGTGGGCCCGCGGATCGGTCAGCGGGCCGGCGACCTGCTGGAACTCCACGATGGAGCCGGGCCAGCCGTGGGTCATCAGCAGCGCTCTCGCACCGGGTTCGGGCGAGCGCAGGTGCGCGAAGTGCACCCGCGCCCCGTCGATGACGGCCGTGAACTGCGGCCAGGCACCGAGGCGTTCCTCGGCGGCCCGCCAGTCGTAGGTGTGGCGCCAGTAGCGGACGAGGTCGCGGGCCCGGCCCAGCGGCATCCCGTACGCCTCCCCCGCACCGGGCAGTTCGTCGGGCCAGCGGGTGCGGTCCAGGCGTACGGCCAGGTCGTCGAGGTCTTCCTGGTCCACGTGGAGGCGGTAGGGGACCGGGTCTTCGTCTGCACGGTTCATATGCCCCGCATGCTAGGGGGTGCCGTCAAAGCCGTTCCGTTCGCCCGCGGGGCGGGCCGTGCGGTGTCCGGCGTGCCGGGTCCGCCCCGCGGGTGCACGGACGGGACGGCTTCGGCTGCATCCCCCCGGGGGTGGGCCGTCTCACACGGCGTACAGGTCGAACGTCGAGCCGCGCCGTGCCCCCGCCTGCACGTCCAGGGCGGGGTCGACGGCGAGCATCGCCTGGTGGAGGCGCTGCAGTTGGGGTGAGGGCTCCACGCCGAGGTCTTCTATGAGGCGGGCTCTGAGTCTGCGGTAGACGTCCAGGGCGCCGGCCTGGCGTCCGGCGCGGTAGAGGGCGACCATGATCTGCGAGTGGAGTCCCTCGTGCTGGGGATGGCGGGCCGTCAGATCGGCCAGCTCGGCGAGGAGTTCACTGTGGCGGCCCAGGCGCAGGTCGGCGTCGATGCGGCGCTCCACCGTCACCAGGCGGCTCTCGCGCAGCCGCATCACCTCGATCTCCAGGACCGGGCCCAGGCGCACGTCGACCAGTGCCGGCCCCTGCCACAGTGCGAGCGCCGCGCGCAGCGCCGCCGCAGCGCCCTCGTCGTCCCCGCGCACGACCAGGCCCCGGCCCCGCACGACCAGGCGCTCGTACTCGTGCACGTCCACCGACTCCGGCGGGATCTGCAGGAGGTAGCCGCCGTGCCGGGTCGCGAGGACCTCCTTGGCGCCGCCGGGCCCGCCCGGGCCCATCGCGGTGCCCAGGCGGCGGCGCAGCTGGAGGATGTACGTCTGCAGGGTCGTCAGCGCGCTCTGCGGCAGACCGGTGCCCCAGATCTCCTCCATGAGGGTGGGCACCGGCACCACCCGCCCCGGGTACAGGGCGAGGAGGGTGAGGATCTGCCGCGGCTTGCGGGCGCTCGGAACGATCGATCCCCCGTTGACCTCGGCGGTCAACGGACCCAGCACCTGTATCTTCACGGTCTCCCCCGCACGTCGTCGCGTTCCCCTGGACTGTTCGGCGCTCGGCGCCCGGCGCTCGGTATTCGGCGTCTGCGTGCGTCCTGCGCCCCGCGCACCGCGGACCGTGCCGGGCGCCCCCGCGCCGGGCGTCCCGCGCCCGGTGTCCCGTGCCCGGTGTTCCGTGGTGCCGTGCCGGTGGTGGGCCGGTGGACCCGGTGTGACGGTGGGCCCGGTGAGCCGGTGTGGCCGGTTCGGGCACGGTAGCGAGCCCTGGCCGGGGTCACCGGATCCTCGAGCCGCTTTCGAGTCCGCCTCCACGGGGTGCGGCACCGGGGCCACCGATACCGCAGGGCGGACCAGGTGCGGGTGCGGCTGCGGGCCCCGTGCCGGCGGGGCGGGGCACGTGCCGGTGCGCTAGCGGGGCGGTGCGGGGGTGTCGTGCGGGCGCACGGGGCCGGGGAGCGGGGCGCCGGGGGCGGCCGGGCCCGTACGGTTCACGCCGGCCGCGGGCGGCGTGCTCCGCGGTGGTGGTGCGGGGCTCTCCGGTGGGACGCTGCGGGTGTCGGCCGGGGGCGCGGCGGGGGGTGCGGGGTCCAGTGGTGCCGCCCACAGCGGCACCACGGTCCTGCCGTTCGTCCTGCCGTTCACGCCCACCGGGCCCGGGTCACCGGCTGCTCCGTACCGCTTCCGCGGCCGCGTGGCGGCCGTCCGGGGCGCCCACCGCATCCCGGGCGTCCGGGATGCCGGGGGCGTCCGGGGCGCAGGGGGTGTCCGCGGCCGTGGGGGTGTCCCCGGCCGCGGGGGTGAGGGGGGCGCGTTCGGGGCCGATGGCGGCCGCGGCCTGCGTGCGGTACTCCCGTGTCCGGTCCTCGGCCACCAGGGCGGGCAGCAGCAGGGCCCACAGCGCGGTCACCTTGCGCTGGAGTTCGCCGTAGGGCATCCCGGTGCCGGACATGACCTCGATCCCGCACGCGGCGGCCACGACCAGCGCCTGCGCGCCGTCCCAGGCGCGGCCCTGCGCGGAGAGTTCGCCCGCGTCCCGTGCCAGGCGCAGCAGGGTGGAGACGGCGGAGATCCACGCGGCGTGGAAGTCGACGACCGCGGGGCGGGTGCCGGCCGGTGCCCGTGGCGGCGCTCCGCACTCCTTGGTGATGCGGAAGCTCGCCGCGACGGCCGGGTCGGCGTGGAGCGTCCACGCCAGCCAGTGCGTGGTGTCGATGAGGGCCTGCAGGGGCGGGACCCCGGACTCGCGCAGGGCCCGTACCGAGTCGTGCAGCAGTGCGCATCCGCGTTGCTGCACGGCTTCGGCGAGTTCGTCCTTGGAGGCGAAGTGGAAGTACAGCGCCCCTTTCGTCACTCCGGCCGCGCTCGCGATCTCTCCCAGCGTCGCGTTGGCGTAGCCGTTGCGGTGGAACATCTCGGCCCCGGCGTAGACCAGCCGCCTACGGGTCCGTTCCGACCTTTCCTGCACCGAGCCGTCTCCTCTCACCACCGACAGCACCCCCGGGGCCTCGCGGGCCCCGTGGTTCGCCGAGCCCCCCGGGGGGCTCAGACGCGTACGAGCCTCTCGCCACCGGAGTCCGCACCGGATCCGGTCTCGGTCAGGCTTTCGGGGCCCGCCATCAGGATGGAGCGCTGCAGGCGGCGCAGGGCCACCGAGGGCTCCAGGCCCAGTTCCCGTACGAGGGTTCCGCGCAGCCGCTGGTAGACGTCCAGGGCCTCGCCGCGGCGGCCCGAGCGGTGCAGGGCGAGCATGAACTGGCCGTGGAGGTTCTCGTGGGTGCGGTAGCGGCTGGCCAGGACCGTCAGCTCGGCCAGGAGTTCACGGTGCCGGCCCAGCCTCAGGTCGGCCTCGATCCGCTGGTCCAGGGCGCACAGGCGGGTCTCCTCCAGCCGCCGGGTCTCCATGTCGAGCTGGACGCCGCCCTGTACGTCGGCGAACGCGGGCCCGGACCACAGGGCCAGCGCCTCGCGCAGCAGGCGGGCCGCGCCGGCGAAGTCCCCGGCGTCCATCGCCCGGTAGCCGGTCCCGGCGAGCCGGTCGAACTCCCTGACGTCCAGGATGCCGCCGCCGCTGGAGAGGAGGTAGCCGCCGGGCAGCGTGACCAGCACGTCCTTCGCGGTCCGCGCCGGAACCTGCGGTCCGGGGCCGCCGTCAGGCCCGCGGTCGGGGCCCGGGTCGGGGCCGCCGCGTTCCAGGGCGGTCGCGATGAGGGCACGTAACTGCAGGACGTACGTCTGGAGCGTCGTACGGGCACTGCGGGGCGGTTCACCCGCCCACAGCTCCTCTATGAGGGCCGAGACGGGTACCACCTGATCGGCATGGAGGGCCAGGAGCGCCAGGACCTGCCGGGGCTTGGGGGCGGTCGGTGTGATGGAGAGTCCGTTCTCCCGCACAGCCAACGCGCCCAGTACATCGATGTCCACGCCGTACTCCCCTGTCCTTGGATGAGTCGCACCGCCAGTAGAAAACAGGACCGACGGTTTGTCAATATCAAACCGGTCGTGCTGTTTTGGATACCAGCGGGACGCCACCACGGCTCAAGTACCGTCCCTGAACTGTGTGTTCACCTGTCTCCGCGCGGTGGGGGTGGGGCCCGGAACCCCTCGACCAACCCTCGACGCGCGCAGGGGAACCCCTTCAACCCCCACCGTAAAGAGACCATGCGGTCTGTTCTGTTGGCGGTCCGGAACGCAAGCCCCCGGGGCACAACCGGAGTCGGCGGACCGGGCGCAGGGGCCGTACGGGCCGGGTGCCCGCACGGCGTACCGGACTCCGCGAGCCGGGGCGGCGGACGCCGCGCCGTACGGGAAGCCCGCGCGGACCGGGCCGGGAGACGGCGCATCCGGAACGGCCTGCGCCCCGGCGCCGCCCGGGCCCGGGGCAAGCCCGACGGCGGCGCAAACAGCCCGCCCGGCCCGGCCCCGGCCAACCCGGACAGGTGGCACGGACGCAGGCGCCGCGCGGACTGCCGCCGCGATCGGCACGGCACGGCACGCGGGGCCCACCCGGGCAACCGCCCCCGAGCACACGGCCCATGCCCCCGGCCGGGGCGCCGGCGGGGCGGCGGGGCGGCGGGGCGGCGGGGCGGCACGGGCGGGACGGGGGGCAGTGGGGAGGGCGGCGCGGCGGGCGCAGCGCCTGCACCGGCCGGCAGTGCCGGCACACCGACCGCGCCGTGGCGGCCGGTGCAGGCCGCCAGGCCGCGCGCAGGCCGTGGCGGCCGGTGCAGGCGTGCTCTTGCCCTCTGCGTGCCGATGCCGGTGGGGTGGTGCGGTGGGGTGGTGCGGTGGTGCGGTGCGGTGGTGCGGTGCGGTGCACCGGCGCTGCTGCCGCGGTCCAGGATGGCGCTCCCCCGTTCCCGTGGTGCCGTGTTCCCGGGCTGCACCGGGGGTCGTCCCATCCGGGCCCCGTAGCCGATCCGTTGCCGTCGCACCGCACCGCACCGCACGGTGCGCGCCGGGCGCCGCGTCCCGCACCGCGCCGCCCGGGCGGACCACCCCGGCCGGCCTGCCGCTGCCCGCCCCGCCTTCGACTCCCGCCCCGGCTCGCTGCCGGCCCGGGGCTCCGGCCGGAGCCCGGCCACCGCACCGGCTCGGGGCTTCGGCTCCCTCTCGCAACTCCCCGCCGGGTGCCCGGCTGCGGCTCCCCTCCCGGGCCTGGCTCCGGCCCCGCCCCCGGCGCCCGGAGACGACTCCCGTTCCAGTTCCCTTCCAGGGCCCCCGGCTTGGGGGCGGCCCGGAGGCGGCCCGTGGCCGACTCGGGTGCCAGGGCCGTGGGGCACGGCTCCGGCACCGGTAGGGGCTGCGGTCCGGGCTCGGGGCCCGCCCGGGAGCCCGGACGGGGAGCTCCCGCCCAGGGGCGCAGCCCGGGGCCAACTCGGGCTCCAGGGGCCGGGCACGACTCGGACTCCGGTACCGGGCGGGGGCTGCGGGCCGGGCTCGGGGCCTCGGCCAGGAATTGCGGGCAGAACCCGGGCCCCGGCCAGCTGCGGGGGTCTGTAGGGGGGTTCTAGGCCTTCTCCGGGGTGCGGGGGGTCTCGGCGCGGCCGGCGGGCGATCCCTGGGGCAGCAGCTCGTCCAGGGTTCCGGCCGCCGCGAGCCGCGGCAGCATCAGCGACCAGAACCGGGTGAGGGTGTGGGGCGCGACCCAGTCCCGCTCTCCGGCACCCAGGACCTCCAGCCCCACCGTGGAGGCGACCACCGCGCTCGCCGCGTCCCGCGCGCTGACCCCCTCGGCCAGGGCTCCCTCCCGGGCCGCCGCCCCGACCGCCTCCTGGACCCACAGGGTCCACTGCCGCCGCAGGTCGACCCCGCTCCTGCGGGAGGCGTCCGCGCACAGCCCGTACCCGGCCCGTACCACCACGTCCCCCGCGAGCAGCGCCATCAGCGCGTGCGTGGAATCCACCAGCACCTGCAGCGCGTTCGGCCCCGGCGGCCCCCCGCACCGGCCGGCGCCCACCCCGCCCGCCACACCCAGCACACAGGAACCACCCGCCGCACCGGACGCACCGGACAGCGTGTCAGCGGTGTCGGTAGCCGCCGCCGTACCAGCCGGGGCCGGGGTCGGAGTCGGGGTCGGGAAGACGCGCCGGCCTGCTGTGATGTGCCGCAGGGCCTCGGCCGCACGGTCCTCGACGGCCTGGGCGAGCGCGGTCTTGCTCTCGAAGTGGAAGTGCAGACCGCCGGCGCTCACCCCGGCCCGGCGGCTGATCGCCGCGATCGAGGCGGTGACGAACCCCTGCTCGGCGAACACCTCCGCGGCGGCACGGACCAGAGATTCCCGCGTGCGCGCCGCACGCTCCTGCTTCGCCATGGAGTCTCCACAAACCGCCAACGCGGTTTGCCTCAGGGGGTACAAGATCTTCGCGGTCACAGTCGGCCGCCTCACCGGAGCCCGGCTCGCGTCCCGCTGGAGGCGCCGCCCGGGCGGCCGGAACCCGCCGCCGCGGCCCGGCCCCGGCCGGCCGCCGCGCCCGGGGACGGCCCGGGCATCCGCGGCCGCAGCCTTCCCCGCTCCCGTACCCGCCGGACGCCGCGCAACACCGGCACGGAAGAACGGAACGCCGCGGCATCCCGCCCCGCAGCCCCGCCCGGCGCCCCCGCGGACCGCCCCGGCGGCCCGTACGCGAACGGGCGGGGTCAGGAGAACGCCGGGTCGGGCTCCGGCACCGGCAGCCCCGGCCCCGGCCTCATCTCCGCGGTCACGCGCTGCCCCCGGTCGGGGGCGATGTCCAGGCGCGCGAGCATCGCGGGCGTCGCGATGCTCGGGCAGATGTGCTGGTAGACGGCCGCGACCCGCTCCTCGATGTCCGTACGGTCACTGAGGGTCTGGGAGTAGATCTGCACACCCGTCCAGCAGGCCGAAAGGATCCACGCCGTCTCCGCCGGGTCCACGTGCGGCAGCAGCTCGCCCTGCTCCTTGGCCCGGCACAGCAGGGTCCGCGTGAACTCGATCCAGCCCGGCACCGACCCCCCGCCGAAGATCTCCCGCATCCCCGGGCCCAGCGAAAGCCGCGCCCCCGCGCTGAGCATCGGCTCGCGTTTCATCCGGTACGCCAACACCATCGCCACGTCGACGAGTTCCTGCAGCTTGCTCTCCCGGTGGGGCACCCCGCCCTCGGCGAACTGCTCGTCCAGGACACCCTGGGCCAGCTCCTGCTTGGAGGCGAAGTGGAAGTAGAGGGCGCCCTTGGTGACACCCGCCCGGGAAAGGATGTCGGCGATGGTGGCCGCGTCGTAGCCGCGCTCGTCGAAGACCGACGCCGCGGCCTCCAAGATCGCGCGACGCGTACGTACCGCACGCTCCTGCCGTGCCACGGTGCCTCCGTTGTCCGAGGGCTCGTACCCGCCCGATCCGCATACCGGATCGGCCACCCTCACTAAAACCAACCAGAAGGTCCGTATTTTATCAAGCGGCCGTGAACGGCCCCCGAACACCCGCCCCGCACCACCACCCCCGAACCCTCCCGCCCCAACCGCCCCTTGCACCCCACCAACCCCACTGGCCACACCCCCCGACCACCCCACACCGCTCCCGGCCCCTCACGGACCGCTCACGCACCCGACCCCCGCACCACACCCCCACCCCACACCCCACACCCCGGAATCCCCCGCCGCACCTTCACGTCCGGAACCCACCCCACCCACCCGAACGACCGGCGCACCCCACCCGCCACACCCCCGGCCGGCCGGGCCCCCGCACCCCCACGCGCCGAGCACCCCGCTTCCGGCCCTGCGTCACACCCGCAGCCCCGCGACGCCCCGAACGCCCCGCGTCCCGCGCGGAGTCCGCCGAAGGACCCCCGGCCCGTCCCCCGGCGCCCACCGCGGCCCGTACGACCCGGCCACCGCGCCCTGCGGCCCCACCGGCTCACCCCACCCGGCACGCCCACGCACCGCACGGCACCGCACCCGAACGCCCCACGCCCCACGCGCCGCACGCATGACAGCCCGCACGCTTCCCCGCCGGCACGCCCGGGCGCACCGCGGACGGTCCCACGCCCTCCAACACCCCGCGTCCTCCGCCCTGGAGCCCCACGCCCGGCACCCGGCATCCCGGCAGGACCTGGAGGACCTGGAGGACGCCCCGCACCCCACACGCACCGGCGCCACACCCGTACACCCCACCACCCGCACCGGGCGCCTCGTACCGTCCCGGCCCGCCTCTTACGACCCGAACGCCCGCGCCCCACCCGCCCCGAGCACCCGGTGCGCACCACCACGGGGACAGTCCTGCTCCGCCCCGCAGACGCACCGCGGCGGCGCCGCGGCGGCGGCCAGGCGTCCTTGCCCCCCGGCTGGCCCTCGCCCTCCCGGTCCTCGCGCTCCCGCGCCCCGTAGGCCCGTACGCCCGTAGGCCCGTACGTCCGTACGTCCGTACGTCCGGGCCCCGTTCTCCGGGCATCCGTGACCGTCGCGCACCGCAGCCCGCCCAGGCTCGTGCCTCCGTGCCCTCGCGCCGCCGGGATGCCGCTCCTGCGCCCCCTGGGCGCCCCGGCTCCCGGCGGCCGCTCCCGGCGGCCCCGGGGCCGCCGGAGAGCCCCTCGGAGGGGCCCTGCGGGCTCGGGCGGGGCCGGGGGGCCGGCTGGGGTGTCCGGGGGTCTGGAAGAGGGGGGGTGTCCCCTGGGGGGGTCAGGTGTCGCGTGCGGGTTCTCCCAGGAGCACGGGCAGCTCGCTCAGCCCGTTGGAGATGAACGACTCCACCCGGCCCGGTTCCCCCGACTCCCCCAGCGCCAGTGCCGCTTGGGGGAAGCGTTCGAACAGGCGCCGTACCGCGATCGCGCACTCCAGGCGGGCCAGGGTCGCCCCCAGGCAGTAGTGCGTCCCGAACCCGAACGACAGGTGCTGGCCGCGGCTGGGGCGCGTGGCGTCGAAACGGTCCGCGTCCGGCCCGTGGAGGTCCGGGTCCCGCCCCACCGACCCGAAGGAGACGATGATCGGGTCCCCCTTCGGGATGACGACGCCCTCACCCATGTCGATGTCCTCCACCGCGAACCGCACCAGCCCGTAGGAGGCCGGCGGCTCGATGCGCAGCGCCTCCTCCACGACGTCGTCCCAGGAGACGGCGCCCTCCCGGACCAGTTTCAACTGGGCGGGGTTGCGGAGCAGTTCGTACAGGGCGGTGCTGATCAGGTTGACGGAGGTCTCGTAGCCGGCCGTGAAGAGCAGGATCAGGTTGTCGACCAGCTCCTTCTCGCTGAACCGCTCCCCCGCCCCGCCCCCATCCCGCGCCGCGGGCGGCCCGCCCGCGGCCCGCCCGGCGGCGGGGCAGCCCGCGACCGGCCCCGGCGCCCCCGCCCCGACGCCCGCCCCGGCCAGGGCAGTCCCGGCCCCGGCGGCAGCACCGGCACCGGCACCGGCGGCGGCGGCGGCGTTCGCAGCACCAGCCCGGGGAGCGGCCACTGCGCCGGCCGCGGCTTCGGCGGCTTCGGCCAGCGCATCGGCGGTGTCGGCCGCGGCGGCGGCGTCGCGGGCGGCGATCAGGGCGCTGGTCATGTCGTCGCCGGGGTGCTCGCGCCGGTAGGCGACCAGGCCGGCCATGGTGACGTGGAGGTCGGCCGCGTTGCGCTGGGCGTCCTCGGCGGTGATCGCCGTGTCGAAGAACGCCTTGATTATCTTGTGCAGGGGCGCCCACCAGCGCTCCGGTATCCCGAACAGCTCCGAGACGATCCGCGTCGGCAGCTCGTGCGCGAACTCGCCCCGCAGATCCACCACACCGCCCTCCGGGAGCGCCTGGAGCCGGTCCAGGAGCCCGGTGACGACCTCCTCGATCCGGGGCCGTATCGCGGCGACCCGCCGCGAGGTGAACGCGGCGGCCACCGGTCTGCGCAGACGCGTGTGCTCCTCCCCGTACGCGGTGATCATGTTCTGCACCGACACCCAGATCGCCAGCGGCCACTCGGCGCCGACCTCCCCCGCGGCCCACGCGGGCCAGTGACGGTAGGCGTCCTTGGACACCCGCGGATCGACCAGCAGACGGCGGATGTCCGCGTGGCGGGTCACCGCCCACGCACCGACCCCTCCCGGCAGCAGCACCGGCACCGCCGGCGCCTGCTCGCGGAAACGGGCCGCCTCGGCATGCATCCGCACGCCGGAAAGATCGATCGCCATCGGGCACTGACGGTTCATCTGGGAGCTCTCCAGGATGGACGGCGGCGACAGGGTGTACCGGACAGTCAACACCCTGTTTAAAAAACCGCCCATCCGGTTCTTAACTTACCGGCGGCGGCCCCGAGTCTTACACCGACCCACCCCCCCTGCCAATGGTTTGCCGGGCCCGGCCCGGCGCACCGCCGCCCCCGGGAACCCGGACGGCGGCCGCCGTCTGAACGGCGCGTGCCGACACCCTGTCGGACCGGCGCATACGACCGGAAGCGCGGTTCCCACTTGGAGCCGCGGGCCGGGCGGCACGGCCGGCGCCTCCCGCCCCGATATCCGCTGGTCGGCGTCATGCCCGCCCCCCGCCACCACGGCCGGCCGGCCCCGGCCCCGGCCGGCGGGCGACATCCGCACCCCGCTCGGACCTTGCAAACAAAACCGGAGAGTCCGTATCTTGCGAATCGCGTGAGCAACCCGTCCCATCCGTCAAACGGTTCCGCGGGAGATGTCCATGACCATGCTGACGATCCAGACGAACACCCCCGTCCTCCCCCTGCCCGAAACGGGGCACACCTGGACACGCTGTAACGAAGTACCGGGGCTGACCACCACCGTCCCCCGGGAGTACGTCCACCGCCGTTCCCTGGCCGAGGTGTTCCTCACCGGCTGCGAGCGCACCGGCGAGGACACCTACCTCCTGACCGGACAGTGGCCCCGCGCCCACACCTTCTTCACCAGCGCCGACGGCACCAGCCACGACCCCGTCCAGGCCGGCGAGACCGTCAGACAGACCGGCCTCTACCTCTGCCACGCCGTCTACGGCGTCCCCCTCGGCCACAACGTCCTGCTCTGGAGCCTGGACTTCACCTCCCGGCCCGAACGCCTGCGCATCGGCCGCAGCCCCAGCGACCTCGCCATCCACGCCTCCTGCACCGGCTTCGGCTGGAAAGGCAACCGCTTCTCCGGCCACCTCGAAGTCACCATCCACCGCGGCGGGGAACCCGTCGCCCGCGGCACCGCCACCTTCACCTGCGTCGCCCCCTCCACCTACCGCAGGCTCCGCGGCGACCACGGCCAGACCGGCTTAACCCGACCCCTCCCCCGCCGCACCCCCATACCCCCCGCCCACGCCGGCCGCATCCTCCCCCTCGACGTCGTCCTCGCCCCCACCGACCACCCCCGCCGCTGGCAACTCAACCCCGACCTCGACCACCCCATCCTCTTCGAACACGCCAACGACCACCACCCCGGCATGGTCCTCATCGAAGCCGCCCGCCAAGCCGCCACCGCCCTCCACCCCCCCGGCACCTACACCCCCGCCTCCATCGCCACCCGCTTCCACCACTACGCCGAACTCGACACCCCCTGCTGGATCGACGCCACCCCCACCACCCCCGGCCACGTCGACATCACCGGCCACCAAAACGGCCGCACCATCTTCACCTCCACCGTCACCACCCACCCCTAACCCCACCCACCCACACCCACACCCGCACCCGCACCCGCACCCGCACAACCACCGGCCCCGCACCGCCGGTACAACGCCCCACCACACCACACCACCCGCCCGAATCCCGGCCTCCGGCTTCATTGCCACCCGACAGCGAAACGGCACCACCACCGCACAAGACCAGCCGGCCTGCTTCACCACCCGCCGCACCACCGCACCACCGCACCACCGCACCACCGCACCACCGCAC
>NZ_JBVJGW010000019.1:128033-140632 GCF_055587105.1 Streptomyces sp. NPDC048461
CGCACCGCCGCACCGCCGCACCGCCGCACCGCCGCACCGCCGCACCGCCGCACCGCCGCACCGCCGCACCGCCGCACCGCCGCACCGCCGCACCGCCGCACCGGCCAGCTACACCCGTGCGCCGGCACCATGCACGACACGGCACCCGGCAACCGCACGCGGAAACAGCCCTACGCCGTACGGCCGCCCGGCCCCACCCGGGCGAACCGGCACCCACCACACCCCCAGCCCAGCCACGGGCAACGCCTGTGCACGAACAACGCCGGAAAACAGCGGCCATCCAAACGCGTGAGACCACCCGCACCCGCACCCGCACCCGCACCCGCACCCGCACCCGCACCCGCACCCGCACCACAACATCAGCACGGCACCCACCACGCCACGCAGCCGCCGGCCGATGCCACACACCACCCCCATCAGCCCGCCCCCGTCAGCCTGCCCCCGTCAGCCTGCCCCCGTCTGCCCACCCCGGGACACCCGCGGCGGACAGAACCCGCATCCACACCCGGGCACCAGCACTGCGATGACACACCGGGGATGCCACACGGCCAGGCAGACCAGACCCACGCCAGGCC
The DNA here is from genome assembly GCF_055587105.1 of Streptomyces sp. NPDC048461. Classification (NCBI taxonomy): domain Bacteria; kingdom Bacillati; phylum Actinomycetota; class Actinomycetes; order Kitasatosporales; family Streptomycetaceae; genus Streptomyces; species Streptomyces sp. NPDC048461. Next base: position 128,609 of record NZ_JBVJGW010000019.1, read on the forward strand.
CGGGCCTCACAGACGAGGGCGCAGCACCCCAGAACCCAGCTCCGCACCACCATGCACGTGCCAACCGGCCTCCGGCCCGCCGAACAACCCAGCCCGGGCACGGCCGGAAGCGGGGATGCTTATGCGCCGGTGCAGGCCCTGGCAGCACACGACTCAGCACCAAAACGCCACCCGGGCACCCGGGCCCCGCACGGTGTCGGCGGCGGGGGCCTTGTCGGCGTACACATGAAGATGCCCGGCTTGGTACACGCGAACGTGCACCACTCGTCATGCCGGAGCACGTGTGGTCCGCTGTCCTGGTTCCAAAGTCGCTGGCGAGACAGGTCCATCGGCCGATGCCCGATCCGACCACCGAGGTGATCATGAGCGTTGTCTCTCCGGTCGAGCCGAGGAGGAGCCGTGCAGGCAGAGCAGGTGAACTGGGTCGAGATCCCCGCCGGGTTGCTGCGTCGGGGTACACCGGTCGACGAGGTGCCGGCAGTGGCCCGCCGCTATGCGGACACCGGGGTCCCGGTGGACTGGTACATGAAGGAAGCCCCCCGTGCGGAGATCCACATCCCGGCATTCCGGATCGCCCGCACACCGGTCACAGTCGGCCAGTGGACACGTTTCGCGGCGGCCACAGAAAGACCGGTCCCACCGACACCGGCCGGCCATCCGGTCATCGGGGTCACCTGGGAAGCGGCGACGGCCTACTGCCGGCGGCTCGGAGAACAGGCCGGCCTCGATGTACGGCTGCCCACGGAAGACGAATGGGAGCGCGCCGCGCGGGGCGACGACGGCAGAGAGTTCCCATGGGGCGAGGAATACCGTACCGGCCTGGCCAATCTGGTGGACCTCGGCATCGGCGCCACAATGCCAGTCGGCTCGTTCCCCGACGGAGCCAGCCCCTTCGGTGTGCCGGACATGACGGGAAACACCGACGAGTGGACCTCCACCCCCTACGCCCCCTACCCCGGCGCGCCCGCCGAGGTGCCAAGCACCGAAGACTGGGCCTTCGACCGGCACATCACCCGAGGCGGCGCGTTCCGCCACGACCGGGACCTGGCCCGGTGCGCCCGACGACACGGCGCCTACGAACCAGACCTTGAAGCGATCGGTGTGGGCTTCCGCCCGGCGGCACCAGCCGCACAGAACCGGACACCGTACCGGCCTCGCATGACGGGCGGCACCCCCTGAGGCCATGCAGGTCGGACTGTACCCACCTGTGCACATACCGGTGCACGCCGACAAGCCTCCCCTACACCTCGCTGGCATCCAATCCAGCCGAGCAAGAGAACACCCCGGCCACACCCCCCCCCCCCCGACACCACGACACAGACACCCAACCCCGCCCCCCTGTCGTGCGACTGCCCCCCTCACCGGGTTCAAGAACACCAGGAACCCCCCGCACAGCAGTCCCCCTCCCAGGCACCCCACGGACATGACACGACCCCCACGCAGTGCACAGCCCAGCCCTACACGACCCGCAACCCGCACCCGCCCGGCTGGAAACAAGGGACCAGGCAGCCGGAGAACCACCGCCACCAGCAGCCACTCGACACAACGCACTCACCTGAATGCGGACGGCATTGCCCGAAGAACACCACCTGCGGACTTCCCCGCAACAACCCACCCCAGCCACCGGACGCTGCACACCGAACGCTACACACCGGACCGCACACGACACTGCAGACCCGACCCCACGGCCCGGACCCAACCCACACCACACGCCGAACACCGCACATCACGCCGAACACCACACTCCGGACCCGACGCAACACACCGCAGCCCGACCGAACCAGCCCGGACCACAACCCACAACCCGCGACCCGCGACCCGCAGCCCGCAGCCCGCACAGATCACCCGGCCATCCCAGCCATCCCGGCCACCCCGACCACCTGGCCACCCCGGCCAGCCCGGCCAGCCCGGCCACCCCGACCACCCCGACCACCCCGGCCACCCCGGCCACCCCGGCCACCCCGGCCACCCCGGCCACCCGGCTTACAACTGCCCCCGGTACCAGTCCGCATACCGGCCGAACGCCTCCGCGAACCCAGGACCCGGCGACACACCCACCGACCCCCACAACCGGCCACTGTCATACCAGTGATCCACCGCAAACAACGACACCAACCGCCGCACCCCCGCATCCGCACCCTCCACACCCCCCAACCACGCCAACGCACCCTCCACATCCACCTCCCCCGACGGCAACACCAACCCCAACTCCCCCACCACCGTCCCCACCAACTCCCGCGCACTCACCGGCTCCGGATGCCCCACATGAAACACACCCCCCGACACCCCACGCCCCACCGCCAACTCCACCAACACATCCGCCAACACATCCACCGACACCATCGACATCCGCGCCCGCCCCCCATCCACCCAAAACGGCAACCGCGCCAACAACCCCACCAACGACGGCACCACCCACCGATCCCCCCGGCCAAACACCAAATGCGGCCGCAACACCGTCCCACCCGCCCCCAACACCAACCGCTCCCCCTCCAACCGCGTCACACTCGCCGCAGACACCGGCCCCTCCTCCAACTCCCCCTCCACCGCACCCCGATGCACCCCATCCCGATACACCGCAGCCGTCCCCAACTGCACCACCCGACCCACCCCCGCCCGCCGCGCCTCCCCCAACAACGCCCGCGTCCCCTCCACATTCACCACCCGACACTCCTCCCACCCCCCACCCACCCGCGACGCCAAATGCAACACCACCCCCACCCCCTCACACACACCCCGCAAAGACCCCACCACACCCAAATCCCCCCACACCACCTCAACCCCCTCCACACCCTCCAACCCCACCGGCACCCCCACCCGATGCACCAACAACCTCACCCCCACCCCCAACCCCACCAACCGCCCCACCACAGCCGACCCCACAAAACCAGCCGCCCCCACCACCAAAACCCGCCCACCAAACCCCACAACACCCATCCCCGCATGCTACGTTCACGCGATGACCAGCGGCACCAGCACACCCCTCATGGCCAACCAATCCGCCCTCATCACCGGCGCCAGCAGCGGCATCGGAGCCGCCGCCGCCCGCGTCTTCTGCCGCGAAGGCGCCGCCGTCACCCTCGTCGCCCGCCGCGAACCCCAACTCGCCGCCCTCACCCAAGAACTCCAAGACCAAGGCCACCACGCCCAATACGTCATCGCCGACGTCCGCAACACCCACCAAATCGCCCACGCCGTCAACACCGCCATCAAAACCTACGGACGCCTCGACTCCGCCTTCAACAACGCCGGAACCGGCGCCACCCCCCAACCCATGCACCTCCTCGACGAAACCACCTACGACACCATCATGGACACCAACACCCGCGGAACCTGGAACAGCATGCGCCACGAAATACGCGCCATGCTCAAAAACGGCCACGGCCAAATCGTCAACAACAGCAGCACCGCCGGCCTCGTCGCCACCCCCGTCACCGCCCCCTACATCGCCTCCAAACACGCCATCATCGGCCTCACCAAAGCCGCCGCCAACGAATACGCCCCCCACAACATCCGCATCAACGCCATCGCCCCCGGCACCACCAAAACCGAAATGATCACCAACTGGCTCAACGAAAACCCCACCATCGAACAAACCCTCCTCAACACCACCCCCCTCCCCCGCCTCGCCACCCCCACCGAAATCGCCGAAGCAGCCGCCTGGCTCTGCAGCCCCCGCTCCACCTTCGTCATCGGCACCACCCTCTCCATCGACGGCGGCTGGACCACCCGATAACCCACCAACCCCACCAACCACAGGCCAGCCACCACCAGCCCGCTAGCCTGGCCGCATGACCACCCTGGAAGAGATCCACGACGTCCCCGTCCTCGTCTGCGCAGTCGAGGGACCCTCCATCGAAAGCGAGCAGGACGCACTGGACCTCATCGGCAACGCCGGCTATCTGGAAGCCCGTTGGGTCGTCGTGCCCGCCGCCCGGCTCAGTGACGACTTCTTCCGGCTGCGCACCCGCGTCGCCGGGCACATCAGCCAGAAGTTCGCGCAGTACCGCATCGGCCTGGTCGTACTCGGTGACATCGCCCGGCACACGGAAGCCAGCCCCGCGCTCGAGGACTTCGTCAGGGAGTGCAACAGCGGGCGTCAACTCTGGTTCGTGCAGGACAGGGAGCAGTTCGCGGAGCGACTCCAGGGCTGACCACGCCACCGTCGGCACGCAGGCCTCTCGGAGCCCGTGCCCGGAGCCCGCGCCCGGAACACGTGCACGGACGGTTCCGGGCGCCGCCCTACGACGTCGCCAGCGCGGGCACGTCCCTCGGCGGCCCGTCCCCCGCCCCGTCCGTCCCCCCGGACCGGGCCGCCTCGCCGGACGCCAGCCGGATCTCCGAATCCGGGGCTTCCCGACGGCGGGTACGGGCGACGAGCACGAACGTCACGCTGATCAGCAGCGCCCACGCGCCGAACTTGCTCAGCGGGACCGGCTGCCAGCCCTCGAGCTGGTGGGGATAGCTCCAGGCGCCCACGTACGTGGCCGCGTTCTCCGCCACCCAGAGGAAGAAGCCGATCAGCGCGAAGGCCAGGGCCAGCGGCATCCGGTAGCGGGACCCGCCCACCGTGAAGCGGACCCAGGTACCGGCCATCGACGCGACCAGCAGCACGGCGAGCACGAGGCGGGCGTCCGGCAGCCAGTGGTGCGTGAAGAAGTTCAGGTATACGGCGGCCGCCAGTACGGCCATGGTGCGCGGCCGGTACCGGACCAGCGACAGGTCCATGATCTTCCAGGCCCGGCAGCAGTAGCTTCCGACGGCGCTGTAGAGGAAGCCGCCGTAGAGCGGCACGCCCGCTACCTTCGTCAGCGCGTCCTCCGGATAGCTCCACGACCCCATCCGGACCTTCACCAGCTCGAAGAGCAGCCCGATGGCGTGGCAGCCCAGGATCACGGCGGTGTCCCGGGGGCCGTCCCAGCCGACCTTGCGGGCCAGGACGGTCAGGGCCACGCCGAAGAGCAGGAGCAGGTCGTAGCGCGCGACCGGCAGATCGGCCGGCAGCAACCGCGAGGCACCGATGCCGCCGACGAGCACCACGGCGAAGGCCACGGCCCGCACCTGGTCGCATCCGAAGCGCCAGAACTGAGCGCAGCCGTGGGAGATCCTCTGGAACGTCATGCCCTCGCAGACGGCTGACCGGCGCCCACGGTTGCGCACGGCCCCGACTGCTGCAGCGCCGCCCGGGACGGCGGGCGGGCTGTGCGCCGGCCGGCCCCGGTCAAAGCCGCGGTGCGTGCCCAGTCGGTTCCCACCGTCCGCCCGGTCAGTTCTTGCGGTACTCGTACGCCTCGCCGGCGGCCGCCACGACCGCCTCCAGGGCAGCTCCGGCGGAGGCCGCGACGACCGCCGCCGCCGCGCCCTCCACGAACGGCGCGTCCACCAGCCGTGCCCCCGGCGGGAGTTCGTCGTCCTCCAGCAGGGCCTTGACGGTCAGCACGGCGCTGCCCAGGTCGACCAGCAGGGCGATCCCGGCGCCTCGGTCCACCTCCCGGGCGGCGGCGAGGATCAGATCCGCGCTCGTGCCCAGCCCTCCGTCGGGCGTACCGCCCGCAGCCGCGACCGGCGCCACGGGCCCGCCCGCGGCCAGGCCCCGTGCCAGGTCGGCCACCGACGCGGCGACCGCCGCACTGTGCGAGACCAGCACGATCCCGACCAGCCCGGGGCCCGCGTCCGCATCAGCCCCCGCGCCCCCCGCGCCCGTACCCGCCTCCGGCCCGGTCACAGCACACCGTCCGCGACGTCCGCCAGCGCCCCCAGCAGCAGTGCCGACGAGGTCGCGCCCGGATCCTGGTGTCCGATGCTCCGCTCGCCCAGGTAGCTGGCCCGGCCCTTGTGCGCCTGCATCGGGACCGTCGCCAAGGCTCCGCCCTCCGCCGCGTCCGCGGCGGCCCGGTACGACGTGCCCAGCGCGGCGATCCCCGGCAGCAGGGCGTCCAGCATCGTCTTGTCGCCCGGGGCGGCCCCGCCGAGTGACGCCACCGCACCGACTGCCGCGTCCAAGGCCTGCCGGAGGTCCTCGTCGGAGACCTCGGCGGCGTCCCCGAGCTCCTTGCCCGTACGCCTCAGCAGCGTCCCGTACAGGGGGCCCGAAGCGCCGCCGACGGTCGAGATGAGGGTCCGCCCGGCGAGCTGGAGCACCGCTCCCGGAGCGGCCGGGGCGTCCTTCTCCAGGGCGGCCCGGACCGCGGTGAAGCCGCGCAGGAGGTTGCTGCCGTGGTCGGCGTCCCCGATGGGTGAGTCGAGCTCGGTCAGCCGGTCCGACTCGCGCTCCACGGCGGCCGTGGTGGCCACCATCCAGCGCCGGAAGAAGTCTGCGTCTCGCACCGGATCTCCTCGCCTCGCGCCGGAACCCAACCGCCCGGCGGCCCGCCATCGTCCTTCCGCCACCTTACGGTCAGCGCCCCCACCGCAGCGCGGACGTCTGCACGGGCGCGTCCCACAGCCGCAGCAGTTCGTCGTCGGCCCGGCACAGGGTCACGGAGCAGCCCGCCATGTCCAGCGAGGTCACGTAGTTGCCGACGAGGGTGCGCGCCACCGGCACGCCCCGGGCCGCCAGCACCGCCGCCACCTCGGCGTGGAACCCGTACAGCTCCAGCAGCGGGGTCGCGCCCATCCCGTTGACGAGTGCCAGCACCGGTCCGTCGGCCGGTGCGACCTCCGCCAGGTCGTCGAGTACGGCGCCGACGGCGAACTCCGCGATCTCCCGGGCCGTCATCATCGCGCGCCGCTCGCGGCCCGGTTCGCCGTGGATGCCGACGCCGAGTTCCAGTTCGCCGTCCGGCAGACCGAAGGTCGGGCTGCCCTTGGCGGGAGTGGTGCAGGCGCTCAGTGCCACGCCGAAGCTGCGCGAGGCCCCGTTGACCCTTCGGGCCACGGCCGCGACCTGGTCCAGCGGCGCGCCGGCCTCGGCCGCCGCACCGGCGATCTTCTCCACGAAGAGCGTGGCCCCGGTGCCGCGCCGCCCCGCCGTGTACAGGCTGTCGGTCACCGCGACGTCGTCGTCGACCAGCATCCGCTCGACGTGGATGCCGTCCTCCTCGGCGAGCTCGGCGGCCATGTCGAAGTTGAGCACGTCCCCCGTGTAGTTCTTCACGACGAACAGCACGCCCTGGCCCGCGTCCACCGCCTTGGCCGCATGCACCATCTGGTCGGGCACGGGTGAGGTGAACACCTCGCCGGGACACGCGGCCGACAGCATGCCGTACCCGACGAAGCCGCCGTGCAGGGGCTCGTGCCCGGAACCGCCGCCGGACACCAGCCCGACCCGGTTGCCTTCCCGGGCGTCCCGGCGTACGACGACCCGCCGCTCCACGTCCACGTCGAGCTCCGGGTGGGCGGCCGCCATCCCGCGCAAGGCGTCCGCGACCACCGTGTCCGCACTGTTGATCAGCATCTTCATCGGGTACCTCCCAGGTGGAACCGACGGGTGGGCCCGCGACCGGTGCGGCGCGCGCGCCCTCCCACCCAGTGTGCCGCCGGGGCCCCGGCATCCGCGACGGACGCGACGGGCACGAGGTTCACGGGTCCACGAGGGACACGCCGGCCGGATGTCCCCGCTGCCGTCGCGGTCGACGCGGGGCTGCCGTCGGGTCGCGCCGCTTGCGTACCGTCCGCTCGCACGGCCGACGCACCCGGGACTAAAATGCTTGCGAAGACTCGGGGCTGTCGACGGCCGGTCTTAGGCCCGGCGGGAAGCGGGCACCCATGACGGAGCGGTTCAAGAGGTCGGGGCTGGTGGGCGAGCTGTCGGCTGAGTTCGCCGGCACCATGATCCTCATCCTCTTCGGTTGTGGAGTGGTGGCCCAGGTGGTCGCCGGAGGGGCCCTGACGGACCCCGCGGGCGGCCTGGGCAATCACGACAGCATCGCCTGGGCCTGGGGCCTCGGCGTCACCCTGGGCGTCTACGTGGCCGCACGGCTGAGCGGCGCCCACCTCAATCCCGCCGTGACCGTGGCGCTGGCGACGTTCAAGGGCTTCCCCTGGAGCAAGGTGGCCCCCTACGCCCTCGCGCAGACGGCAGGGGCCTTCGTGGCGGCCCTGATCGTGCGGTGGAACTACACCGAGGCACTGGCCAAGGCCGACCCCGGGCACACGATCAAGACGCAGGGCGTCTTCTCCACGCTGCCGGCCAACGGAAACACGAACCTGCCGGTCACGGAATGGGGCGCGCTGCGCGACCAGATCATCGGAACCGCGATCCTGCTCCTGCTGATCCTCGCGGTCACGGACCTGCTGGGCACGCCTCCCGGCGCCAACCTGGCACCGTTCATCGTCGGCCTGATCGTCGTGGCGATCGGCATGGCCTGGGGCACCAACGCCGGTTACGCGATCAACCCGGCACGCGACTTCGGCCCCCGGCTGGCGAGCTTCCTCACCGGGTACGGCGGGGCGTGGCGAGATCAGTACGGTCAGTTCTACTTCTGGGTGCCCATCATCGGCCCGCTGATCGGCGGTCTGCTGGGCGCAGGTCTGTACAAGTTCTTCATCGGCCGGTTCCTGCCGACCGCCGAGCCGGAACCGCCCGGACGGGTCCCGTCTCCGGACGAGAGCTGACCGGACCGCGGGGCGGGCCGATACCGGTCCGCCCCGCGGCAGAAGAAGCCCCAAGAGAGGCGGCATCCCATGGCTGACTTCGTCGGCGCAGTGGACCAGGGGACCACCAGCACCCGTTTCATGATCTTCGACCACGCAGGCAACGAGGTGGCCAGGCACCAGCTGGAGCACACACAGGTCCTCCCGCGCTCGGGATGGGTCGAGCACGACCCGGTCGAGATATGGGAGCGCACCAACTCGGTGATGCAGAACGCGCTCCGGCACGGGAACCTCTCCGCCTCCGACCTCGCGGCCATCGGCATCACCAACCAGCGCGAGACCACCGTCGTGTGGGACCCCCGGACCGGCCGTCCCTACTACAACGCCATCGTCTGGCAGGACACCCGCACCGACTCCATCGCGGCCGCGCTGGAGCGCTCGGGCCAGGGCGACGTGATCCGGCGCAAGGCGGGACTGCCGCCGGCCACCTACTTCTCCGGTGGCAAGATCCAGTGGATCCTGGAGAACGTCGACGGAGTCCGCGAGGCGGCCGAGCAGGGCCACGCCCTCTTCGGCAACACCGACTGCTGGGTGCTGTGGAACCTCACCGGCGGACCGGACGGCGGCATCCACGCCACCGACGTGACCAACGCCAGCCGCACCATGCTGATGGACCTGGAGACCCTCGACTGGGACGACGAGCTGCTGGGCTTCTTCGGCGTCCCCCGGTCGATGCTGCCGACCATCAACCCGTCCTCCCACCCGGAGGCGTTCGGCCGGACCCGGACCTCGCGTCCGCTGCGGGAGGCCATCCCCATCACCGGTGTGCTCGGCGACCAGCAGGCGGCCACCGTCGGGCAGGTCTGCTACGCCCCCGGCGAGGCCAAGAACACGTACGGCACCGGCAACTTCCTGGTGCTCAACACGGGCACCGAGCTGGTCCGGTCGCAGCACGGCCTCCTCACCACCGTGTGCTACCAGTTCGAAGGCAGCCCGGCGGTGTACGCGCTGGAGGGGTCGATCGCGGTCACCGGCTCCGCGATCCAGTGGCTGCGCGACCAGCTGAAGATCATCGGTGACGCCGCGGAGAGCGAACGCCTCGCCCGTACGGTCGAGGACAGCGGCGGCATCTACTTCGTCCCCGCGTTCTCGGGCCTGTTCGCCCCGTACTGGCGCTCCGACGCCCGGGGGGCGATCGTAGGCCTCGCCCGGTACCACGACAACGGTCATCTGGCGCGGGCCGCGCTGGAGGCCATCTGCTACCAGAGCCGCGACGTCGTGGAGGCGATGGAGCAGGACTCCGGCGTGCACCTGGACGTGCTCAAGGTCGACGGCGGCGTGACGGCCAACGACCTGTGCATGCAGATCCAGGCCGATGTCCTCGGCGTCCCCGTCAGCCGCCCCGTCGTGGCGGAGACGACCGCGCTCGGCGCCGCGTACGCCGCCGGCCTGGCCACCGGATTCTGGCGGGACACGGACGAACTGCGCACCCACTGGCAGGAGTCCAAGCGCTGGGAGCCCCGGTGGACCGAGGAGCAGCGGGCGGAGGGCTACGCGGGCTGGAAGAAGGCGGTGGAGCGCACGCTCGACTGGGCCACGGTCGAGTAGGCCGCAGACCGGCACGCGTACCGCACGAGCACGCTCATGCCCGTACCCGCACGACCAGGAGGAGACCATGGTGAATCCGGTGGCGCTCTCGCCCGCGGCTCGCTCGGAAGCCCTCGCCGGGCTGGGCCGAGGAGAGCTCGACGTCCTGGTCGTCGGCGGCGGCGTCGTCGGCGCCGGGGCGGCCCTGGACGCCGTCACCCGGGGCCTGCGGGTGGGCCTCGTCGAGGCCCGGGACTGGGCGTCGGGCACGTCCAGCCGCTCCAGCAAGCTCATCCACGGCGGACTGCGCTACCTGGAGATGCTGGACTTCCGGCTCGTCGCCGAAGCCCTCAAGGAACGCGGGCTCCTGCTCCGGTTCCTGGCCCCTCACCTGGTGCGTCCGGTGCCCTTCCTGTACCCCCTGCAACACCGTTTCTGGGAACGGCCGTACGTGGGTGCAGGCGTGCTCCTGTACGACACCATGGCGACCGCCTCCGGCACGTCCCGGGGCCTGCCCCACCACCGGCACCTGCTCAAGCGCCAGGCCCTGCACGAGGCGCCCGCCCTGCGCTCCGACGCCCTCGTCGGCGCGGTCCAGTACTGGGACGCCCAGGTCGACGACGCCCGGCACACCATGTTCCTGACCCGCACGGCCGTCGCGTACGGGGCGCTGGCCGCCAACCGCACCCGGGTCAGCCGGTTCCTGCGGCAGGGCGAGCGGGTGGTGGGCGCCGTCGTCACCGATCTGGAGACCGGCGAGGAGACCGAGGTACGGGCCAAGCAGGTCATCAACGCCACCGGTGTGTGGACCGACGACACCCAGGCGATGGCCGGAACCCGCGGCCAGTTCCACGTCCGCGCGTCCAAGGGCGTGCACCTGCTGGTCCCGCGCGACCGGATCAACTCGCGCACCGGGCTGATCCTGCGCACGGAGAAGAGCGTGCTGTTCGTCATCCCGTGGGGGCGGCACTGGATCATCGGGACGACCGACACCGACTGGACGCTCGACAAGGCCCACCCCGCGCTCAGCTCCCGGGACGTCACGTACCTGCTGGACCACGTCAACGCGGTCCTGACCACTCCCCTCGTCCCCGAGGACGTGGAGGGCGTCTACGCGGGGCTGCGCCCCCTGCTGTCCGGCGAGGCCGCGGAGACCAGCAAGCTGTCGCGGGAGCACCTGGTGGCGCACCCGGTGCCCGGGCTGGTCGTGGTCGCGGGCGGCAAGTACACGACGTACCGGATCATGGCCAAGGACGCGGTCGACGAGGCGGCACGCGGCCTGGACGAGAAGGTCCCCGACTGCACCACCCAGCGCGTCCCCCTGCTCGGCGCCGACGGCTATCCGGCGCTGTGGAACTCGCGGCAGAGCCTCGCCGCCCGCTCCGGGCTCCACGTCGCCCGCATCGAGCACCTCCTGAACCGCTACGGCTCCCTGGTGCACGAGCTGCTCGCCCTGGTCGCGGAGGACCCCTCGCTCGGGGAGCCGCTGCCGAGCTCCGACGACTACCTGCGGGTCGAGGCGGTCTACGCGGTGACCCACGAGGGCGCCCGGCACGTGGAGGACGTCCTGGCCCGGCGCACCCGGATCTCCATCGAGTCGTGGGACCGGGGCGTGGACGCCGCCCGGACCGTCGCCGAGCTGATGGCGCCGCACCTGGGATGGGACCGGGCGCACCAGGACCGCGAGGTCGACCACTACCTCAAGCGGGTCGCCGCCGAACGCGAGGCGCAGCAGCAGCCGGACGACCGCACCGCGGACGCGGTGCGCCTCGGCGCCCCCGACATCCTCCCGGCGGGCTGACCGCGGGCGGCCCCGCGGTGGCCCCGCCGCCCCCCCGGCCCCCCGGGGGCGCCCCCCGGGCCGCCCCGGCCCGCCCCCGCCCGGTGGGGGGGGCGCCCTTG
>NZ_JBVJGW010000019.1:140642-172265 GCF_055587105.1 Streptomyces sp. NPDC048461
GACCCCGCGGCCCCCCCCCCCCCGCCCGCCCCCCCCCCGGCCGCGCCCCCCCCCCCCCCCCCCCACCCCCCCCCGGCGGGCGGCCGGGGGCCGCCCCCGCGGGGCCCGCGCGCCCGCGCGGGCACCGCGGGGTCGCCCACGGTGCGTCCCCGGCCCTCCGCGACCGGTTGCGGGTGCCTCAGTTCAGGGCCGCTCCGAGTACGGCGGCGAGGACGGTGACCGCCGACAGGGCGACCATCCAGCCCCTGCTGCTCCCCGTCCTCGTACCCTCCGGTTCGCCGCCGACGAGGAGGCCCCCGGAACGGGGGCTGCCGAGGTCCCGGCACCACGGGCACTCCGCGCCGTGCACGAGTGCGTCCCGCCACATCTCGCCGTCGAGCGGTGCCCGCGCGAACAGCTTCCTGTCGTCTTCCACAGCAGGAACAACGCCCGCGCCGGTGGCGCGTCACCCCTCGACGGCGCCCCGATACCCAACCGTAGCCAAGCGGCGCCGTTCAGCCGTGGTCGGGCGGTGGCGGAGGGCATCCTCCGCCGGGCGCGGATGCCGCGGTGACGGCGGCGAGGGCCGCGGTCAGCCCGCCGTGGAGGCGGAAGACCTCCCGGGTACCGGTGACGTCCAGGCGGCGGTTCACGGACGGGCTGAGGGGGCCGACGAGGTGGAGGCCCGTACGGGCCCGGGCGGACAGCAGCAGGCCGAGCAGGACGGCGTCGCCGTGCTCCAGGGAGCCGAGGTCGACGATGAGCGGCAGGTTTCCGGCGAGGGCACGGGCGAACGCGCCGCGGAGTTCGGGCTCGTCCCCGTGGTTCACGGCGCCGCGCAGGACGAGGACGCGGGCCGGTGGGGCGGGGATGGGCGCTTCTATCAGGGTGAGCCGGTCGGGAGGGTCCGTTCTGTCCATGGCGCAGGCCTCGGGATCAGTGGTGGTCGGGTACGCGCAGGGCGAGGAGGGCGGTGTCGTCGCTGGCCCATCCCGCGTGACGGGCGGCCAGGGCGGTGTTGATGTGGTCGATGGTGTCGGTGGCGTTCATGCCGCTGGTGTCGGCGAGGGAGCGGGCCAGGTCGGCGTCGTCGAAGACCTCGGCCTTTCGCCCGGGGGCACCGGGGCGGGCGCGGGCCTCGGTCGCGCCGTCCGTGTACAGGAGCAGGAGGTCGCCGGGGGCCAGGCGGAACCTGACGTCGGTGAGGCGGATGGGGTCGAGTACGCCGAGGAGCTGTCCGGGCTTGCCGAGCTCGCGGACCGTGCCGTCGGCGCGGCGGATCAGGGCGGGCGGGTGTCCGGCCAGGCCCAGGGCGCCGGCGATCCCGGCGCGGGTGGTGCGGAAGCGGGCGTACACGGCGGTCAGGAACCGCGGGGCGCCCTGGAGCAGCATGGCCGTGTTCAGGCGGTCGAGGAGGTCGGCGGGAGAGCGGTTCTCCCCGGCCTCCGCACGGATCGTGTAGCGGGCCATGGAGGAGACCTGGGCGGCCTGGACGCCCTTGCCGCAGACGTCGCCCAGGACCGCGCCCCAGGAGGTTCCGCGGGTGCGGAACAGGTCGTAGAAGTCGCCGCCGACCTCGATGTCGGAGCGTCCGGCGCGGGACGCCGGCAGGTAGGAGGCGGCCACCTCGACCCCCGGAATGTGGGGCAGCACCGGGGGCAGCAGGCCCTGCTGGAGGGAGTGGGCGAGGTCCGCGGAAAGGCTGTGGGCGTTCCGGGCGGCGGTCAGGGACTGGCGCAGGCCGATCTCCGCGCCGACCGCCCGGGCCAGGGTCTCCAGCGTCGTCAGGTCGGCCGGGGACCAGGGGCGGGGATTGTCGTCGATCACGCAGAAGCTCCCCAGCACCTCGCCCCCGGACCCGAGGAGCGGGTAGCCGGCCCAGGCGCCGATGTGCATCGGTCCCACCGAGGGGTGGTCCCGGGTGCGGGGGTCGCGGGCGGCGTCCTCCACGATGAACGGTTCGCCGTCCAGGCCGATGAGGAAGCGGCAGAAGCTCTCCTCCACCGGGTTCTGCCGGTCGGTGATCTCGGTGGCGTCGACCCCGACACAGGCCTTCCAGAACGACCGGCGCTCGTCCACGAGCGTGACGAACGCCCGGCCCGACACGGTCACCCGTGCGGCGAGTCCCGCCAGATCCTCGAAGACCTGCTCCGGCCCGGTGTCGAGCAGGCCCGTCGCCCGCACCGCGGCCAGCCGGGCAGGGTCCCGGAGCAGGCTCGGCCATGCGTCCGTCTGCTCCTCCGGCACTCCCACAGCTTCTCCCCGCGTCGTTCCCCGAGGCTGTCGAGCACCCCAGCCGTCTCTCGGCTCTTTTGTCCAGACCACAGACAACCACGCCGGTCGGCCCATACCCAAGCCCGTCCGCCCCGGGATCCGGCCCCCACCCGAGCCCGTCCGCACGGCCACCAGTGCGGAGGCGTCGGCGGTGGCGGCCTACCAGGTGCAGGCGGCGCGCAGGTCGTGAATGCCGTCCGCCAGCTCCACCGGACGGGCCGGCCGGCCTCCGGCGTGCCAGTCGGCGATGCGCCAGGCGAGCCGCCGGGGCCAGACCGGCGTCACGTCCAGGCGGGCCACGGGAACCCACACGGGCACACCGCCGTGGTTGTCGAGCCCCTCGGGGGCGCCGGTCTCGCCCTCCGCGTCGAGGAGGAAGTAGTGCTCGCGGCGGCCGTCCTTCCAGACGCGGGCCAGCTCCCGCGCGACGGTCCCCACCAGTCCGGTCTCCTCCCGGAGTTCGCGGACCACCGCGGTGAGCGGCGTCTCACCGTCCTCGACGCCGCCCCCGGGAATCTCGTAGAACGGTTCTCCGTCCTCCTCGAACCGGATCAGCAGCATGTGGTCTTCGCGGATCACGACCGCACCGGCCCGAACGCGCACGGGGGCAACGGCCGCGGGATCGTCCCACGGCTCCTCCCGGTCCGCGCGCTGCGCGAAACCGCCCTCCGCCCACGCCCGCAGCACGGTCTCCGCCGTCCCGACGGGCCGGATGCTCACCCGCAACGCCTCCGCCGGCGACAGCGCACACCAGGTGCCGTCCGGCTCCTCACCCCGTCGGGGAAGACGGTAGGCCCCGCCCTCACCGGGTTCCTCCACCAGGACCAGACCGGCATCGTCGAACCGCACGCTCGCCGCGATGGTTGCATCACTCATACGCCAAGGCTAGAACGGGCAGGACGGCTCGGGCAGGAGGGGATGCGCAGCCCGCGCTCCGCTCGCGCGGGTGGCGGGAGTTCGACGGTGGCGGGGTGACGGGAACGGCAGTCTGTGTAATGTCACATCGCATGATGTTCTTACGCCGTGCGGCCCTCGCCGCCGCCCTGTTGGGCATGACCGCCGTCCTCCCGCCCACCGCCGCACACGCGGACACCGCACCCGCCTGCCCCGGCGGTGTCTCCGCGACCGCCGTGCCCTCCGCGGATCCCGAGCAGAACCGCCTGAGCGACCCCCGGACCGCGGCCTTCCCGCAGCGGGCGGGGCTCGACGGGTTCGTACGCCGCTTTCCGGCCGCCCTGTGCGGCGTGCGCAGCGCCGCCGAAGCCGGGCCGTTGCTGGAAGCCTGGGGCGAAGCCCTGTGGCAGGCCTCCGTGGACCGGGCGCAGGGGCGGCGCCCCGGCGGGGACCTCGCCGCCGGGGACGACCGTCCCCTGTACTGGGCCCGGCTCGCCATGACGGTGCAACTGGCGTGGTGGCAGCCCCGGTTCCCGGTCGACCGGGCCGCCCTGAGGTCCGGATTCGAGGACGCCTCGCGCGGCCTGACGGACAACGGGTTCCGGGGCACCCCGGGCGTGCGGCGGATCTTCGTCAGCGGATTCGACCCGTTCGGGCTGGACGCCGAGCTGCGCCGGGCCAACCCCGCGGGGTCGGCCGCGCTCCAGCTCAACGGCCGCCGGATCACCCTGACCGACGGTACGGTCGCCGAGTTCCGGTCCGTGGTCCTCCCCGTCCGCTACGCGGATTTCGACGCCGGCATCGTCGAGCGCGCCTACGGGCCGCGGCTCGCGCCGGGCCCGCGCTCCGCGGACATGATCACCAGCATCAGCCAGGGCTACCCCGGCGTCTTCACCCTGGAGGCCTGGGCCGGACGGGCCCGCTCGGCCGATCCGTACCCGGACAACGCTGGTGCCCTGTCGGGCGGTACGTACGATCGCCCCGTCACGGCGCCGGGCATGGGCCCGGGGCCCGAGTTCCTGCGGACCAGTCTGCCCACGGAGGCCATGACCTCCGTCCAGACGCCGTACCCCGTACGCGTGAACACGGCCGTCACCGAGATCCCGGCCGGCGGCCTGACGCCGGTGGACCGGGCGGACGGGCCGACCCCCGGCTCGCGCGCGGTGGCGGGCGGTGGCGGCGGCTACCTCTCCAACGAGGTCGCCTACCGGTCGAACCGGCTCCGGACGGAGCTGCGCCCCGGCCTGCCCGGCGGCCACCTGCACACCCCGGTGCTGACCGGACTGCCGTCGGATCCGGCCCAGTTGACCGGGGCCGAGTTCGAGCGCAACGAGAACGCGATCACTTCCGAGGTACTGGCAGTCCTGCGCAGCTCCGGCGGAGGGCGCTGACACGCCCCGCGGCGGTCCGGAACCCGGACGCCCCGGACCGCCCGGCCGGGTCACCGGGTCACCGGGTCACCGGGTCACCGGGTCACCGGGTCACCGGGTCACCGGCCGCCGCGGTGGTCGTAGACCGTGATGCCGAGGGCCTTCATGGCGGCCTCGGCCCGTCGTGCGTCCCGTCCGTGGTCGATGGCTTCGAGCGCGGCCGCCGCCGACGTCTGGACCGGATGGGGCAGGCCCTCGTACGCGGAGATCCGGTAGGCGATGTGGCGGCGGGCCCTGCGCTCCTCCTCCGTCACCCCGTCGGGCGTGAGCGGGAACACGGCTGCCTGGTACGTCGCGATGCACAGCAGCGCCGCGTCGGCGAGTCCCTCCGCGTAGCCGTCGACGGGAGGCGGCACGGGGGCGGGACGGAGGAGCGCGACGACCTGCCGACGGGAGAGGTGGGCTCCGATACCCGCGCCCAGGGCGGCCGTTCCCGCGAGGACCAGGGCCGTCAGCCGGCCGGCCAGCAGGAACCCGAGGCACGCTCCGCCGACCGCCCCGCACGTCACGAGCACGAAGGTGATCATCAGCTGGACGCGCGTGGCGAGCGGGGACGTCATGACCAGCAGTATGCCCGCAGCGGCCGCCGCCCTCGGATCCCCCTCCCGGAGCACGCCGTTGGTTCCGGCACGGCACCGGCACCCGCTCTCCGGGCCCGTGGGCACGCGGAGTCGGGGTGGCGGCCGTGTTGCTCAGGTGCGCGGCGGCCGGAGGTTCAGGGTCCAGGTGTGGACGGTGTACCGGGTCGGGTGCTCGTCCGGGAGGGGTTCGGCGATGACCGCCGTGAGGCGCGCGCCGTCGCGGCGCAGGGCGCAGATGTACCCGGACGCCCGGCCGGGGGCGATCGTGAGGAGTTCGGCGAGGACCGTGCCGCGGAGCCGGCGGTCGACGGCGCGCAGCACCCCTGCGTCGAGGGCGAGGATGGTGCCGTCGTCGAGGACGAGGGGACGCGGGGGCGTCGGATCGTTCAGCCGCGGGCCGCGCTCGATCACGCCGCCGGGCAGCAGGCGGACCACCCGGCTGCCGGTGGGCACGGCGCGGTCGGCCTCGACGACCCGGATTCCGGAGCCGACGACGTAGTGGCCGTAGCTGCGCCAGGTGTCGACGACGGCCCCGTCGCGGTCGTGCTGCCACGTGTCGAAGACGTCGTACCCCTCCAGGCCGAGCAGGAAGCGACCGCCGGGGAGGGCCGCTCCGCGCTCACCGCGCAGTTCGGCGACCTTGGCGCCGTCCGACAGGTCGAGCAGGAGGGCCGGGCCGAGGTTGCCCCACGGGGTGTACTCCAGGGAGTCCGTGGTGACCAGGACGCGCCCGCCGGAGATGTGGGCCGCGTTGGGCCGGCCCGCGCAGCGGTGGGTCCAGCGGGTGTCCCCCGAGGTGTCGACGCAGCTGACGGTCCCGACCCGGCCGTGGATGCTCAGGCCGTCGCGCGAGGCGAGCGGCCGTTCGTCCGCAAAGCCGCGCCGGTCGTACGGCGGCAGGCCGGGCCGCTGCCCGTACGTCTCCACGCTGACGCGCCAGGGAGCGGTGGGCTCCCCGCCGGCTCGGCCGCTGTGCTCGGAACGCGTCATGGCCGCGATGCTACTGGGCGCGGTGGGCGCCGCCGGGCGGGCAACGGGCTTTGGCCGGCGGGCCGTTCCGGTCGTGGGCGCAGGCCAGTCGGACGCCCCGGTCAGGCGCGCCGTTCAGACGCGCCAGGCCGGATCCGGTCGGCGGCGGCGTACGCGTGGGCCCCGTCCGGCGTCGATGTACCGCGCCAGGTCGACGAGCGCCCCGTAGGGGCGTCGATGCCCTCGTCGGCGGCGTGCACGAGCCCGGCCGCCCGCCAGGCGTTGTCGACGGTGGCGCCGATCCGGGGGGTGTTCACGCGGCGCCGGCCAACGGGGGCGACGAGGGCGGAGGAGTCGTGGACGAGAGCGGGGGCGGGCCGTCCACGAGGGCGCGCGCCGCGGCGAGTTCCTCCCGGGCCGCCTGCTCCGCCATGTCGATGTAGGCGTACGCGTCGTCGCCGATCGGGACCCTCAGCGGGGTGGGCGCGTCGGCGGCGACGATGTCGAGGACCCGGGCGGCGAAGTCCTCGGGCCTGCCCGTCGCGGTGTCGTCCGCCATGACGCGGACCGCGTCGAGCATCGCCCCGGTCGACTCGGCGTACGCGGGCATCCGGCGGCCCGCCTCGGCGAGGGATGTCCCGTAGCGGGTGGCGAAGCCCCCCGGTTCGACCACGGTGACCCGGACGCCGTGCGGGGCGACCTCGGCGGCCAGCGCCTGGCTCATGCCCTCCAGGGCGTACTTGCCGGCGCCGTACGCGCCCAGGCCGGGGAAGGCCATGCGGCCGGCGAGCGAGGAGACGTTGACGATGTGGCCGTGCCCCTGGGCCCGCATGAACGGCAGGACCAGCCGGGCCAGCCGCCACGGGCCGACGACCAGGGTCTCCAGCTGGTCGCGCAGCTCCGCGTCGGACACCTCCTCGACCGCGCCGAAGAGGCCGCCTCCGGCGTTGTTGACGAGGACGTCGATGCCGCCGAGCCGGTCGGCGGCGGTCCACACCGCCTCCTCGCACTGGGCCGCGTCGCGCAGTTCCAGCGCGATCGGGGTGATCCGGCCGGGCCAGGCCGCCGCGAGGTCCTCCAGGGCGGCGGTCTTGCGCGCGGTGACCGCCACCCGGTGCCCGGCGGCGGCCGCCGCGGCGGCCAGCGCCTGTCCCAGTCCCGAGGAACACCCCGTCACCAGCCAGCGTCGTGCCATGGATCCCCCTGTGCGTCGGTGATGCCGGGCCGGTGTGTTCCCGGCGCCCCATGGTCGTCGGCCGCCCGGCCCCTGGTCAGCCCTCGTGCAGGGGGCGTGCGAGAGCTCGACCGGCGCGCATCAGGGCGCGCGACCGCTCCGCCGCCTCCGCGCCGTCCGCGTACGAGGGGCCGCGACCCTCAGCCGATCTCCACCACGCGTGCCCAGTCCGGGGGCGCGTCCGGTACGTAGTCGGGATCGTCCTCGTCCCACCGGTCCTCGTGGGACCTGGGGAACAGGCCCACCACCGTCCGGCACGGCGGACGCCCGTCAGGCCAGGGGGTCTGTCCGTCGGTCAGGACCACGATCACGTCCGGGTGGGGCCGGGCCCGCAGCGCCGCATCGAAGCCCGTGCGCAGGTCCGTGCCCCCGCCGCCCAGCAGCACGATCCCCTCGGCGCGGCACAGCGGGTGGGCGACGTGCGCCGCCGCGTCGCACGAGACGACGGTCACGAGGTCCCGGCGGCCGCCCACCGCACGGGAGATCGCCGCGACCTCCAGGAGCGCACTGCCCAGCTCGGCGTCGCTGACCGACGCGGACGTGTCGATGAGCACGCAGACCCGGGGCGGCCGGCGCCGCAGGCTCGGCAGGACGACGCCGGGCAGCCCGGCCGAGCGCCTCGACGG
Organism: Streptomyces sp. NPDC048461; assembly: GCF_055587105.1. Lineage (NCBI taxonomy): Bacteria > Bacillati > Actinomycetota > Actinomycetes > Kitasatosporales > Streptomycetaceae > Streptomyces > Streptomyces sp. NPDC048461. The sequence goes on from NZ_JBVJGW010000019.1 coordinate 148,630, forward strand.
ACGCCCGTACGTGTAGTCCTCGCCGGCGCCGGAACCGGAGGCCGCCGACCGGACGGCCGCGCCCAGCAGGTCCCGCCACGGCTGCGCCGGGTGGAACGCGTCCTCCGCCCAGCGTTTCCACGCCTTCGGGGTGTCACCGGGGCGGGCTTTGATGCCCTGGGCGACCCGGAACCTGACGGCGTCCCGCTCCTGTTCGCCGAGGCCGTCCGCTCCGTCGGGGCCGAGGTCCCATTCCCGTTCCATCCCGTCGGCGCCGCTGCCGCAGTCCAGCCAGGCCAGGCGCTCGGTGGCCGCCCCGAGGCTGAACCGGAGCAGGTAGTCCTCCATGAGCTGCCCCACCGGCAGCCCCAGGAACTCCGGTCCGATCGCGCCCTCGGGACGGGCCAGGCCGTCGCCGAACGCGTCGTCGTTGATCTCGCAGTCCGCGGCGATGTTCATCCGCAGCCGCTCCCCCGGGCCGGTCAGGCCGCGCGCCCGCGCGACCCGGTCGCTGCGGCCGTGGTGGTCGCGCAGGAGGTGCGACACCTCGTGCACCCACACCCCGGCCAGTTCCTCCACGGGTGTGCGGGCGACGAACGCCGGTGAGACGTAGCAGCGCCAGTGCCGGTCGACCGCCATCGTCGGCACTCCGCGCGCCTCCACGACGTGCAGGGCGAACAGGGCCGTGGCCAGGTACGGCCGGGCCCGGGCCGCCTGCAGCCGTGCCGCGTAGAGCTTGTCGAGGTCCAGCGCCACCGGCGGCACCGACGCCCTCCGTGCCGCCGCGGCCCCGGACCCCGTACGCGCCACCGGCGCCTCCCGTCTGCGCGGGCTCATCGGGCGGCCGTCGCGGCGGCGGACACCCGGGCCGCCGCGCGGTCGGCCCTGCGGGACAGGGAGACGGCGCCGGCGAGCCCGTCGATCGCGTCCGGGACGTCCCAGTCCTCGCGGCGCAGCGCGGCGAGCGTGCTGGCGGGGACGACCACGAGGTCCGGCGCACCGGTCTCCACCGCGCGGACCAGCAGCGCCCAGGCAGCGTCCCAGCGGGCCTTCTCCGGTCGTTTGCGGACCGCGTCCACCACACCGTCGAGCACGGCCTGGCGCAGGTCTCCCCGCTCGGGCAGGACGGCGTGCTGCGGGTCGGCGAGGAGCGTCTCGGGGTCCGGAAGGTCGAGCCGGTCCAGACTCGCCAGCAGCTCCAGCCCGGGCCCGTCCCCCACGGCGCCCCTGACCAGCAGGGACAGCACCTCGCGGGAGGCTCCGGCCGCGGTCGCGAAGGCGACGAGGCGCAGGGTCGTCTCCCAGCTGCGGGGCGAGGGCCAGGCGCCGCCGCGCCGGGCTTCGCTGCCGGGGAGCCGGTGGACGAGGGTGGGGCGGGCGGTGAGGAGCCCGCACACCGCGCGGCGGGCGTAGTCGACGGCTTCGGGCAGCTTGTCCGGGTCGAGGGCCGGCAGCGTCGCCCGGGGCCAGGTCCCGCCGAGGCCGCGGACGACGACGTCGTGGTCGTGGACCCACTGGAGGTGCACGAACCGGTTGGCCAACGGCGGGCTCAGCTCCCAGCCGTCGGCCGCCGAGGAGCGCGGGTTGGCGGCGGCCACGATCCGTACGCCCGGCGGCAGCTGGAGGCTGCCGATGCGCCGCTCCAGGACGAGGCGGAGCAGGGCGGCCTGTACGGCGGGCGGCGCGGTGGACAGCTCGTCCAGGAAGAGCAGCCCGCGGCCAGCCCGGACGAGTCGTACCGCCCAGTCCGGCGGGGCCATGGGGACGCCCTGCTCCGCCGGATCGTCCCCGATGACGGGAAGGCCGGAGAAGTCGGACGGTTCGTGCACGCTGGCGATCACCGTGGTCAGCGGGAGTTCGAGGGACGCGGCGAGCTGGGTCAGGGCCGCGGTCTTGCCGATGCCCGGCTCACCCCACAGGAGTACGGGGAGGTCGGCGGCGACCGCGAGGGTCAGGGCCTCCAGCTGGGCGTCGGGGCGGGGTTCGGTGGTGGTGTCGCGCAGCAGCGCCAGCAGGGCGCCGGCGACGTCGAGTTGGCCGGGAGGGGAGGTGCGGGCCGGGGCGGACTGGGTGCCGCTCGGGGCGGACTGGGTGCTGCTCGGGGCGGACGGGGTGCGTGTGGGCATGTGGGGTCACCTTGGGGTTCGTGGTGGGTGGGACGGACGGGGACGGCGGTCCCCGGTCAGCGGGAGGTCGTGCCGCGCGGACGGGAGCCGAGCCCGCGCGGGCGGGCCGGGATGGGGCCGACGGCGCGGGGGCCGGGGCCGGAGAGGCCCGCTCTGAACAGGCCGTAGGTGACGCGACGTTCCGCGGCCTCCGCGAGCGCGTCGCGCAGGGCTCCGGTACGCAGCACCGCGGCGGGGCCGAGCAGCCCCTCGACGACGGCCAGCGCTCCGGCGGTGTCGCCGTGGTGCAGGCGTTCCCGGACGCCGGTGAGGCAGTCGGGGCGGCGGTGGGCCTCGTCGATGGCCCGGAGGCAGGGAAGCGGGGTCCCGGTCAGGGCGACCAGCAGTTCCTCGCGGCGGATTTCGGCCGGGTCGTGGTCGAGGGCGGACAGTACGCCGTCGACCAGGCCGATGCGGTGCCGGGCTCCCCGGCACTCCACCGTGCGCGGCTCCCCCGCGCCTTCGGTACGCCGCGCAGCAGCCGCCGGAGTACGGCCCGGCGGCCGGGCCGGCGCGAAGGCAGGCGCCAGGGCCGAGGCGACCAGGGGGTGCAGTCGGTCGGGATCCATCGCGCCGGCGCGGAGCAGTTCCAGGTCGGGCAGCACCCAGGTCGCCGCGTCGGGCAGGACCGGCAGCGCGGAGGCGCTGCCGTCCGCGGGAGCCGCAGCGATCCGGAGGGCCGGCGGTCTCCGAACGTCCGGACCCGGGCCTACGCCCGAGCCGAGGTCCAGATCCAGGTCCAGGTCCAGGTCCAGGACCAGCAGGTGCCCGGCCCCGAGCCGGACCGTGACGGTCCCGGTGCCCGCGCTCCGCCCCTCGGCACGGAGCAGGAGCCCGGCCTCGGCCTCCCACCGGTCGACGGCGCAGTGCCGTCCCGGCGGCGGTGTCACCGGCGGCTCCGCGTACGGGGGTCGGCGTACGGGATCCGGCCCGTCGGCGCCGGCCCGGGTGCGGAGCTCGTCGGTCCTGCGCGCGTCCCAGAGGTGCCGGTGCAGGTCGAGGCGGTAGCGGCGGTTCGGGCGGGGATGCGGATGCCGGCCGGGGCCGGTCTCGGGGCGGGTCGCGTCCCACAGGGCGAGGCTGATCCGCTGGCCGCCGTCCGCCCAGGCCGGCGGAGTCCGGACCACCAGGTGCAGCGGCCGCTCCCCGCCGCGCCCTGGTACGTCGTAACGGGCCAGGGAGAGCGTCAGCCCGGGGCGCAGCAGTCCGTCGGGGGCGATCCTCGGCATGTGCCAGCGCAGCAGGTCGGGTGCCAGGTGGCGCAGATCGGCCCGGATCCGTGCCGCGAGGTCGTGGCCGTAGTGGCGCGCCAGGCGGCGCAGGTCGAGGTCGACGTCGATGCGTGAGGCGGCGCACGCGCCTGCCCAGTCCCCGGCACGGCGGCGGGCGGTCGCAGTCTCGATCATGGACGGCGGCACGGCGAACTCGCGCACGCGCAGCCAGTGGGAAAGGCGGGAATCGCCGTTCGCGGTCGAAGTGAGCATCAGCACTCACCTTGCGCGGACGGGACCCCCGATCTGTGGGTGGCGGAAGTGATCATCACCGGGATCGTATCCACCCCCGCGGCCGGTCCGCCAGGCAATTGTTCGGGGCATCCGCGGGTCCCCTCCGGCGGGGCGGGACGGCGTGTGAAACCGGTGGGGCTCGCCCTCGTCGGTCCCGGCCGTCGCGCCCCGGGGCCGACGAGGGGGTGTCGTCGAAGTCGTTCCGTACGCCCGGACGGCAGGAACGTGTGACGACACCCCCGAGGGCGCCCCCGTCGGTGGCTACGCCTCCTGGAGCCTGGCCACGATCCACTCACCGAGTTCTCGGGTCATGGTGGTGCGGCCTTCGTTGCTCGTGGCGCAGAGGAAGTCGTGGAGGTCGCCGGCTCCGAAGTCGATCTTGCTGTACAGGGCGGCCCGGTCGTCGATGTCGGCCGTCGCCACGGCGCTGACGGTGGGGACGAACGTCGAGGTGTTGTGGGCGAGGTCCGCCGCCTGCTGGTTGACGATCTTGGCCAGCAAGGCGGCCATGCCGAAGTTGGCGGCGTCCTCCAGGAGCGGGGCCTTGGGGAAGGGACCGCCCGGGGCGCCGTCGAGTTCGGGGAAGTCCGTCGTGCGGATCTCCACCTGGCCCCCGTCCGCCTTCGCCCTCCGGGCGACGGTCAGCGATCCGCTGCCCTGGGTGGAGAGGCGGACGGCCAGCTCGGGCCCGTCGGCGGTCATCGCGGTGTCGTCGGCGGGGATGCTGTTCCCCGCGCCCGTGCCCGTCCCGTTGGCGACACCGAGCAGGCGGGGAATGCGGGGCCAGCTGCCCACCCGTTCCAGCGCCGCCAGGAAATCGGTCCGCTCCTGGTCCTGGCCGGCGGCGACGTCGAGGGTGACACCGGTGCCGGTTTCCAGGTGCCAGCGCAGCATCTGCCGGGCTGCCGGGCTGTTGACCAGGTCGGAGTAGAGGCCGAGGAGCGGGTTGGTGCTCCCCCAGTGCTCCTTCACGAAGTGCGCGAACGCCTGGACTCCCAACGGCAGCCACGCCCCGAGGTGGCGGGGTGTCGTAGGAGAGTCCGCCCATGTTGAAGCCGCCCACCGTCAGCGGGGCGTTGCCCTCACGGTCGGCGATCGTCCGCCTGATGCACTCGATCGCGACCTCGGCGTTGTCGAGGATGGACGCGGAGCGGTCGGCGAACCCCAGGAGGACAGCGTCGAAGCCGTTGTCGCGGAGCGTGGAGATGAACGGGTACTCCCCGTTCTCCAGCCCGGAGTACAGCTGCCGGCCGTTGCTCGCTCCCGCGGCGAAGCCGTCGGCCAGGATCACGGGCCCCGCCCCGTGGAGTCAGCCGCGCGCGGGGCGCCAGGGAATCTCGGCCCACACCTGTTTGCCGCCGCTGAGCGGCACCGAACCCCAGGCCGTCGCCATCGCCGCGACGATGAGCAGCCCGCGGCCGCCGGTCGACTCCCAGCTCACCCACAGCGGTTTGACGGGGCTGCGCGGCGAGGCGTCGTTCACGGCGATCCGCAGCCGGTCAGCGGTGAGGGTCAGGTCCATTCCCACCTCGCCCTGCGTGTGCGCGATCGCGTTGGTGACCAGTTCGGACACCACGAGGAGGGCTTCGTCGAGTTCGTCCACCACGCCCCAGGAGCGCAGGGTCCGCGCGGTGAAACGGCGTGCGTGCAGCACCGCGTCGGGCAGGCGCCACACCGTCCAGTGGCTCCGCCTCGGCCGACCACCCGTGCCGTCGTAGCGCAGCATCAGCAACGCCACGTCGTCGTCGCGACGGCCGCCGACGAGCAACTCGTCGGCGACCCCTCCGACATCGACCGGGTCGGCCGCGGCGAGCACCTTGCACACGCGCCGCATGCCCTCCTCCAGGGGCAGCCTGGCGGACTCGACCAGGCCGTCCGTCAGCAGGACGAGCAGGGTGCCGGGGAGCAGCCCCGCCTCGGTCATGGGGAATTCGGCGTCCGCGAGCACCCCCAGGGGAGGTCCGCCCTCGACCGCCAACTCCTCGGCAACACCGTCGGGATGACGCAGGATCGGCGGGAGATGGCCCGCCCTCACGACCCTGGCGATGCCCTCCTCCATGTCCAGATCCACGTACCCGCACGTGGCGAACAGATCGGTCTCCATGCCGACGAGCAGACGGTTGGCCCGCGCCACCACCACGTCCGGCGGGTGCCCCTCCACCGCGTACGCCCGGACCGCCGTACGCATCTGGCCCATGATGGTGGCGGCCCCCGCACTGTGCCCCTGAACGTCCCCTATCACGAACGCCACATGGCCGTCACGCAGCGGAATGACGTCGTACCAGTCGCCACCGACCTCCAGTCCGGCCGTGGCGGGCAGGTAGCGGGCGACGGCGATCCCGCCCGGTAGCTCCGGGAGCGTGCGCGGCAGCAGACTGCGCTGGAGCATGGTGGCGAGTTCGTGGCCCGCGTCCAGTGCGTGGGCGCGCACCAGTGCCTGCCCGACCAGCCCAGCCGTCGCGGTGAGCAGCGACCGCTCCTCCGGTCCGAAGCGGTGCTCCGTGTCCCAGCCCACCACGCACACGCCGACCGTCCGGCCGTCGGCGGGCAGCGGAACGACCGCGAGACCACCGGGCCCGACGCCCTGAAGGCCCGGCTCGAGGTCCGCGCCCGGCGGCCACAGGCTCAGGTGCCGTCCGCGCAGGGCGCTCCGCAGGGTGGGGAGGTGGCTGAGCGCCACGTCGGGCCACTCGGAACGCCACTCCGAGCGCCAGACGTCGGGCCAGGCATCGGGCTCCGGAGGGCCGAGGGCGGTCACGATGAGCCGCTCGCCCTCCGGCTCGCCGACCGCGACCCGGGAGGCGCCGAGGGGCTCGTGCAGGGCTGCGACCGCGAGTCTGCTGACCTCCCGGACGGTCGCAGCGCCCGCCAGCGTGGCGGACAGGCGCTGGACGAGGGAGACCTCGTCGGCGCTGGGGCGCAGATAGGTGGCATCGGCCACCACGCCCAGGACGCGCCGCGGCGTTCCGCCGGAGTCCACCTCCACGCGGCACCGCAGACCCAGCCAGCGCAGCTCGCCGTTCGGGCGGCGGATGCGGAACGCCAGCTGCTGTCCGGCGGCGGCCAGCCGGTCCGGCTCCACGATCGCCATCAGCGCGGGCATGTCGTCGGGGACGGCGCAGGCGAGCAGGGTCTCCACCTGCCCGTCGAACTGCTCGGGGGGCAGCCCGAGCAGTTCCAGTACGTGCGCGTGGGCCTCCATGCGGCCGGTGCCGAGTTCCAGGATGAACGCGCCGCCCTGGTCGGGTACGAGGGACTGACCCAGATGTGCCTGCGGGGCGGGGGGCGCGCGGCCGGCGAAGCGCACGGCGACCGATTCGAGTCCGGCGGCCACCTGGTCGGCGTAGAGCTCCAGGAGGCTGCGGTCGTCGGCGCTGAAGCCGTCCCCGGACTGCCCGGCGACGATCAGGCAGCCGAGCTCCTGCGCGCCGTGTCCCAGGGGCAGCGCGCCGAGGGAGATCCGGGCCGGTGAGTCGGGGGCACCGTTGCGGACCCGGGTGGGGAAGTGGTGGGGGTCGTCCTCGATGAACGAGGCGAGCTCCTTGGGGGTCAGCCAGAGCGGGTGGCCGGAGCGGAAGGCGTTGGCGGCGGGCGAATGTCCGGCCAGCGCCAGGATCGCGGGCAGTCCGTAGAGGACGCTGCGGTTCCCGGTCAGCTCGGCCAGATGGAGTTCCCTGCCCTGGTCCGCGACCACGTAGACAGCGGCGAGCTCGGCCCCGCAGAACGCAAAGCCACGACTGGTCACTTTCTGTATCACACTCTCTCCGGGGCACCCGTGGGACCGCCCTCCTCCCATGCTGTCGCGCCCGGGGCGGTCCCCGCGAGTCGGAGCGTGCTGCGGCTGCGCCGCCGGCCCCGTCAGAGCCGGATGACGAGGAGGGCGGTGTCGTCGGTGGCCCCGCCCGGCGGGAGGAGGTCGAGCAGGATCGCGTCGGAGAGGGTTTCGGTGTCGGAGGCCCGGTGGCGGGTGAGGGCGTCGGAGAGGCGGGCGAGGCCGGTGTCGATGTCCTCGTGGCGGCGTTCGACGAGCCCGTCGGTGTAGAGGACCAGGGTGTCGCCCTCGGTGAAGCCGATGGCGGCCTGGGGGCGCGGGACGTGTTCCGGGCGGGCGCCGAGCGGGGGGTCGGTGGCACGGTCGAGGAACTCGACGCCGCCGGAGGTGCGGAGCAGGGCGGGCGGGAGGTGGCCGGCGCTGCTGTAGGTGAGGGTGTGGGTGTCCCAGTCGATGTAGGTCTGGACGGCGGTGGTGTTCTCGGCGCCCTTGACGGAGCGGGCGTACAGGCCGAGGACTTCGAGGGCCTGGGCGGGGCTGTCGGAGACGAGGGAGGCGGCACTGAGGGCGCTGCGGAGCTGGCCCATGATGCCGGCGGCGTGCAGGCCGTGGCCGACGACGTCACCGACTGCCGCCGCGATGCGGTCGCCCGGCAGGTCGACGAGGTCGTACCAGTCGCCGCAGACGTTGAGGGCGCCGACGGCGGGCCGGTAGCGGACGGATGCACGGTGGTGGCCGATGTCGCGCGGGGCGGGCAGCATGGCGTCTTGCAGGGCGAGGGCGACCTTCCGTTCGCGGGCGTGGGCCTGGCGCAGGCGTTCGTTGACCTCCTGCAGTTCGCGGGCGCGGGTGTAGAGCTCTGCTTCCAGGGCCCGGGGGCGGCCGCCGCGGACGGCGTCGCGGGCCGTGATGAGTTCGGTGACCTCTTCCACGCGGTGCACGATCAGGGCTACCCGGCCGTCGGGACCGAGGACCGGGGCGTTGACGGGACTCCAGTACCTCTCCTCCCACTCGCCGGGCCGCCGCGTGGACTCGACGTCGTAGCGCTGCAGGGCCATGCTGTCGCGCTCGCCGGTGGCGAGGACCCGCTGGAGCGAGGCCCCGAGGTTGCGGATGCCGCTGGCGGAGGGATCGTTCGGGTTGTCGGGGAACACGTCGAACAGATAGCGCCCGATCACCTGCTCGCGCGTGCGTCCGGCCACGCGCAGGAACGCCTCGTTCGCGTCCGCGTACACCAGCCCGGAGGTCAGCAGCGCCACCATGCCGGGCAGGCTCTGGAACACGGCCGCGTAGTCGATCTCCGGATCCGTCATGCCCAGCCCGCCTCAGCGCCCGCAGCACCCCCGCGATCTCCACGATAGGCCCCGGCCGGGGTTCGCGCCGCAGCCCGTGGAGCGGCCGGCCGCCGCGGTCCCCGGGTGCCGGGCGGTACGGACCGGCACCGATACTGGCGGGTGTGGCGGGCGGCCGGTCCCGGCGGCCGGCGGGTGCCGATCCGAGGAATGAAGAAGCGATGACCCTGATGGAAGGCCGGCGGGTCCGGCTCGCGAAGGAGACCAGGCTGATCGAAGCACCGGGGGTGGCGGACGATCCGTCGGCGCCGCCGGCCGGCTTCGCCGGGTCCCTGTCGCTCGCGGCGGGCACGGAGGGCACCGTCGAGCGGGTGGTCGAGCACCGGCACCAGAGCGAGGAGGTGCGCGAGTACCAGCGGCTCAAGTCGCTCCTCGACTCCTTCGGCCCCGAGATGCCCGCGGGAAGCAGGCAGCAGCTGGAGGAGAAGGTGGGCGCCCTGGAGCCGGCGTGGACCGCCCATCAGGAACGGGGCCCGCGCGTCACCGTCCGCGTCCGCTTCGACAACGGGTTCATCCTCGACGACGTGGACCAGGGCCTCTTCACGGCCTGCTGACCCGCCTCACGACCGTTCCGCGCGGCCCGCGGTCCGGGAGCGTCGGTCCGGGGCGTCCGGTCCGCCGCCGTGGCGGCCCGACCGGGACGCCACGAGCGCCTCGAACCCGTCCAGCAGGCATCGCAGGCCGAATCCGAAGTGGTCGACGTCGCCCGCGAAGGCGTTCTCGTCGAGGGCCGCCATCCGGGGATACGCGCCGCCGGCCATGGCCCGGGCGAGCACCGGGGTCTGCGCCTGCCAGAACTCCTCCGGACTCATGGCACCGCCGTCCCGGGCCTCGACGGCGTGGACGTGGGTGCGGGCGACGCCGGTGACGTACCCCTCCAGGGTGATGATCACCGACATCAGTTCCTGGTCGCTCAGGCCCTCCATGTCCTGGATGTACTCCAGGGTCCGCTCCAGTGCGCGGACCGCGTGGGGCCCCATCACCGGGCGGGCCTGGTTGACGTGGAGGAGCCAGGGATGGCGGTGGTAGAGGGCCAGGGAGGCGTGGGCGACGGCGTGCAGCGCCTCGCGCCAGGTCCGGGCCTCCTCCAGCGCGCCCTCGCCCTCGGCCTGGACCTGGTCGAGCATCAGGTCCAGGAGCTCGGCCTTGCCCGGGAGGTAGCGGTACAGGGACATCGCGCCGGTGCCGAGCTCGTTGGACACCCGCCGCATCGACACCGCGTCGAGCCCCTCGGCGTCGGCGACGGCCACGGCGGTTGCGACGATCCGCTCCAGCGTGAGGCCCGGCTTCGGGCCGCGGGACGGACGCTCGCCGGTTCCCCACAGCAGTTCGAGACTGCGCGAGACGTCACCGCCGCCGGAGCTCTCGGACATGGTCATGGGTGTGCTCCTCGGATCACGGGCCGGGGCCCTGCCGACAACTGTGTACACCGTACCCTCAAAAGAGTACGGTGTACACAGTGGGCGTCCGGCAGCACGGATCACCCGTCGGCGATCACCTGGTGATCACCCTCTCGACGGTCACGCGTCGATGATCACCGGGATGATGAGGGGCTTGCGGCGGTGCGTGCGGAACGCCCAGTTCGCCACCGCGCGGGCGATGAGCTGTTCCAGCTGGACCGCGTCGCCGACGCCCTCCGATGCCGCAGTGGCCAGGACCTTCTCGATCACCGGGATCACGGGCGCGAAGGTGGTGTCGTCGTGCTCGAACCCGCGGGCCAGGAAGTCGGGGGCCTCGGCAAGGGTTCCGGTGTTGGCGTCGACGATCGCCACCACGGTGACCACGCCCTCCTGCGCCAGCGTCACGCGGTCCTTGAGGGACGCCTCGGTGGCGCCGCCGACCGTCATGCCGTCGACGTAGACGTAGCCGGCGGGAACCTTGCCGGTGATGGAGGCGCGGCCGTCGACGAGGTCGACGACGACGCCGTCCTCGGCGATGACGACCCGGTCGGGGTCGACGCCGGTGCGGATGGCCAGGTCGCCGTTGGCGCGCAGGTGGCGCCACTCGCCGTGCACCGGCATCACGTTGCGGGGCTTGACGATGTTGTAGCAGTACACGAGCTCGCCGGCACTGGCGTGCCCGGAGACGTGCACCTTGGCGTTGCCCTTGTGGACGACGTTCGCGCCCCATCGGGTGAGTCCGTTGATCACCCGGTAGATCGCGTTCTCGTTGCCCGGGATCAGGGAGCTGGCGAGCAGGACGGTGTCGCCCTTGCCGATGCGGATCACGTGGTCGCGGTTGGCCATGCGCGACAGCGCCGCCATCGGCTCGCCCTGGGAGCCGGTGCACACGAGCGCGATCTTGTGGTCGGGGAGCTTCTCCAGCTCCTTCATGTTCACGACCAGGCCGGACGGGACCTTCAGGTAGCCCAGTTCGCGGGCGATGCCCATGTTGCGGACCATCGAACGCCCGACGAAGGCGACCTTGCGGCCGTGCTGGTGGGCTGCGTCCAGGACCTGCTGGATGCGGTGCACGTGGCTGGCGAAGCTGGACACGATCACCCGGCGCGGCGCGGTCCGCAGGACCTGCTCGATCGCCGGGTTGAGCTCGCGCTCCGAGGTGGTGAAGCCCGGGACCTCGGCGTTGGTGGAGTCGGTGAGGAAGAGGTCGACGCCCTCCTCGCCGAGCCGCGCGAAGGCGCGGAGGTCGGTGATGCGCTCGTCCAGGGGGAACTGGTCCATCTTGAAGTCGCCCGTATGCAGCACCATTCCGGCACCGGTGCGGATGGCGACCGCGAGGCCGTCCGGGATGGAGTGGTTGACCGCCACGAACTCGCAGTTGAAGGGGCCGAAGCCGCGCCGGTCGCCCTCGCGGACCCGTACGGTGCGGGGCCGGATGCCGTGCTCCTTGAGCTTGGCCTCCAGGAACGCCAGCGTCAGCTTCGAGCCGACCACCGGGATGTCCGCCCGCTCGCGGAGCAGGTACGGCACTCCCCCGATGTGGTCCTCGTGTCCGTGGGTCAGCACCACGGCGACGATGTCGTCCAGCCGGTCCCGGATCGATGTGAAGTCCGGGAGGATGACGTCGACCCCCGGCTGGTGCTCCTCGGGGAACAGCACGCCGCAGTCGACGATGAGCAGCTTGCCTGCGTATTCGAAGACCGTCATGTTACGGCCGATTTCGCCCAGACCGCCCAGGGCGATGACTCTCAGCCCGTTTGCCGGCAGCGGCGGGGCGGTTTTCAGTTCGGGATGCGGATGACTCATGCCCTGACGTTATAGGAGGTGGCTGGTGAGGCGATCCTTTGACCGCTCCACCGGCCGGTGTGTGGTGTGCCCGCGGTCCGCCGGGGCCGTCCGGCGGGGCGCGCGACGGGGGCGCTCGGGGCCGCGGAGCGCGCCGGGGCGACGGGAAACGCGGTGCGGCCGCGAGGAATCCCGCGCGGGGTTGCGGAAGGCGCTGGTGCGTGCCCTCCGGCTGTGGTTATCTGGGGCCCATGACCGTACTCGTGACCCGTCGCCACGTTGACTACGTGCGTGTCACGACCACGGGCTGTCCGGCCGCCTGCTGATACGGCGCCGCAGCCCCCGGGTCGTTCCCCCTCCGTTTCCGTCGCTCCGTACCGCCCGTCCGCGGGCACGGCGCGCGGCAACGCGGTGACCCCTCCCGCGCCACAGCCCCCTTCCGCGTACGAGCCCGAGGCTCCGTGCGCCTTCTTCCCGTACCCCGCTGTTCCCGCCGGGCCCCACCGTGCCCGCCCGGCACCGCACGTGAACCGAGGAGAACCATGAGCCAGCCGATCGACGCCGTCACCGCCGGGCACACTCCCGAGGACGAGTCCGCCGGGCCCGACACCTCCGCCTGGTCGTTCGAGACCAAGCAGCTCCACGCGGGCGCCGCACCGGACCCGACCACCGGCGCCCGGGCGGTCCCGATCTACCAGACGACCTCGTTCGTCTTCCGCGACACCCAGCACGCGGCCGACCTCTTCTCGCTCGCCGAGCCCGGGAACATCTACACCCGCATCCACAACCCCACCCAGGACGTGTTCGAGCAGCGGATCGCCGCCCTCGAAGGCGGCGTGGCCGCCGTGGCCCTCTCCTCCGGGCAGGCCGCAGAGGCCCTCGCCATCCTGAACCTGGCGCGCTCCGGAGACCACATCGTCTCCAGCGCGTCCCTCTACGGCGGTACGTACAACCTGTTCCGGCACACCCTCCCGAAGTTCGGCATCGAGGTGTCCTTCGTCGAGGACCCGGACGACCTCGACGCCTGGCGGGCCGCCGTACGGCCCGAGACCAAGGCCCTGTTCGCGGAGACCCTCGGCAATCCGCGGGGCAACGTGCTCGACGTGCGGGCCGTCGCCGACGTCGCCCACGAGGCCGGGCTCCCGCTCATCGTCGACAACACCGTTCCGACGCCCTTCCTCCTGCGCCCCATCGAGCACGGCGCCGACGTCGTGGTCCACTCGGCGACGAAGTTCCTCGGCGGCCACGGCACCACCATCGGCGGAGTCGTCGTCGACGCCGGCACGTTCGACTTCGGCGCGCACCCCGAGCGCTTCCCGGAGTTCAGCGAGCCGGACCCCAGCTACCACGGCCTGCGGTACTGGGAGGCGCTGGGCCCCGGTGCGTACGCCGTGAAGCTGCGCGTACAGCTGCTGCGGGACCTCGGTCCGGCGATCGCGCCGCACTCGGCCTTCCTGCTCCTGCAGGGCGTCGAGACCCTGAGCCTGCGCCTGGAGCGCCACACGTCCAACGCCCAGGCGCTGGCGGAATGGCTGGAGCAGCGCGACGAGGTGTCGGCCGTCCACTACCCCGGGCTGGTCTCCAACCGCTGGTACGAGGCCGGGCGCCGTTACCTCCCGCGCGGCGCCGGGGCCGTGCTGGCCTTCGAGCTGAGGGGCGGCGTCGAGGCGGGCAAGCGCTTCGTGGACGGCGTCGAGCTGTTCAGCCACCTCGCCAACATCGGCGACGTCCGCAGCCTGATCATCCACCCCGCCTCCACCACCCACAGCCAGCTCGACGACGCGCAGCTCGCCGCCACCGGCACCTCCCCGGGACTGGTGCGCCTGTCGGTCGGCATCGAGAACCTGGCCGACCTCAAGGCGGACCTGGAGGCCGGCTTCCGGGCCGCGAAGGGGGCGTCCTGAATCCCGCCGGGGCGGCCGCGCCGGCACCGGGTCCCCCTCCCGCCACCGGTGCGTGGCGGGAGGGGGACCCGCCGGGCCGCCGGCAGTGGCACCGGCCGGCCGGGCCGCTGCCGTTGGAGGGCGGCGGTGAACTCCCGCAGGTGACCCTGGCGTTCGAGACGTGGGGGCGCCTCGCGGCCGACGGCTCGAACGCGGTCCTCGTCCTGCACGCGCTCACCGGTGACAGCCACGTCGCCGGCCCGGCCGGGCCCGGTCATCCGACGCCCGGCTGGTGGGAGGCGCTGGTCGGGCCTGGCCGGGCGCTCGACACGGACCGCTGGTTCGTGGTGGCGCCGAACGTGCTGGGGGGCTGTCAGGGGAGCACCGGGCCGGCCTCGCTCCGCCCCGACGGCCGGCGCTGGGCCGGTTCCTTCCCGCGGCTGACCCAGCGCGACCAGGTGCTCGCGGAGGCCGGGCTCGCCGACGCGCTGGGCGTCGAGCGCTGGGCGCTCGTGGTGGGCGGCTCCATGGGCGGGATGCGGGCGCTGGAGTGGGCCGTGTCCCGTCCGCGGCGTGTGGCGGCGCTGCTGCTGCTGGCCTGCCCGGCGGTGGCGAGCGCCGACCAGATCGCCTGGGCGACCGCCCAGGTCCACGCGATCCGCGCCGACCCCCACTGGCGGGGCGGCGACTACCACGACGCCGTTCCGGGCCGGGGGCCGCACGCGGGCCTCGGCGTCGCCCGGCGCATCGCCCACGTCACCTACCGCGGCGCCCACGAGCTGGAGGCCCGCTTCGGCAACCGTCCGCAGGACGGGGAGGACCCCCGGCTCGGCGGCCGCTACCAGGTCGAGTCCTATCTCGACCACCAGGCCGCCAAGTTGGTGCGGCGCTTCGACGCGGCGAGCTACGTCGTGCTGGCCGAGGCGATGAACGCCCACGACGTCGGCCGCGGGCGGGGCGGGATCCGCGCCGCCCTCGGGCGGGTCACCGCGCGGACCCTGGTGGCGGGCGTCGACTCCGACCGGCTCTACCCGCTGCGGCAGCAGGTGGAGCTGGCCGCGGGGATCCCGTCGGCCGACGGGGTCCGGGTGCTCGGTTCGCCTTGGGGGCACGACGGGTTCCTCATCGAGACGGGGCAGGTGGCCGCCCTCGTACGGGAGCTCCTGGACGAGGTGCGGGACGTGAGCGGCGTCGCCGCCGGGCTCGGCTGAGGCACCTCCCCGGGCCCTCCGGTACCGCCCCGTGCGGGGCCGCCCGGGAGGGCTTCAGGCGTCGAGGGTGACGTCTCCCGCGGGGATCGACTGGCAGGTGAGGCATTCGCCCTCGGGCAGGTCCTCGGAGGGCTGCACCAGGTGGGTGACGGCTCCTTCCAGGACGGGGGTGGCGCAGCTTTCGCACTGACCGACGCGGCAGCCGCTGCGCGGCGTCAGGCCGGCCTTCTCGGCGAGGGCGAGGAGGGTTCCGTCCTGCTTCGTCCAGGTGGCCTCCGTGCCGGAGCGCCGGAACCGGACGGTGTAGGCGGCGTCGTCGGGTACGGCGACCTTCCTGACGGCGGGACGGAACCTCTCGCTGAAGATCTCGAACCGCGGGACGCCCCGCCGCCGCAGCCCTTCGGTGAGGGCGTCCGTCATCGCGGCGGGCCCGCAGAGGTAGAAGCGGGCCCGGTCCCGGATGAGGGCGGCGTCGATGTGGTCGGCCGTGACGTACCCGGCGACGTCGTGGTCCCGGCCCACGACGTCCGCCGCGCCGGGACGGGCGTAGTGCGTGACCAGGCGCAGGGCCGGGATCCGGCGCCGGAGTTCCCGCAGGCGGGCGCGGTAGGGGTGGTCGCCGGAGTGGGCGACGCCGTAGTGCAGGACGACTTCGGGGACGGTGCCGCCGGTGGCGGCGAGGGTTTCGAGGTAGCTCAGGAACGGGGTGATGCCGATGCCGCCGGCGAGGAGGACGACGGGCCGGTCCGTGTCGGTGGGCAGGGCGAAGACGCCGTCCGGGGCGGCGAGGTGGAGGCGGTCACCGACGCCGAGGCGCTGGTGGACGTACGTGGAGAAGGCGCCGTCGGGGACGTGCCGGATGCCCAGGTGGTACGCCGTGCGGCCGGCGTGGACGGCCGGGCCGGTGAGCGAGTAGGAGCGGGCTTCCGGCCCGGTGGTCCCGTCGGGGCCGGCCCCGTCGTCGGCGCGGACGGTGAGGTGCTGGCCGGGCCGGTAGTCGGGCAGGGGGCCGCCGTCGGCCGGGGTGAGCGCGAGGGTGCGTACGCCGGCGCCTTCCGACGCGACGGCCGTGACGGTGAAGGGGCGGGTGCCGGTCCAGCCCGGGTCCGTGCCCGAGGGCAGCGGCCGGATCTCGCAGACCGACGAGCGCAGGGGCACGGAGCCGCTGATGGGGTCGGTGACGGTGTGGTCGACGAGGCCGTTGATGTTGCTGCCGCGCGAGCCGAGCGGGTCGGCGCCGGGGAGGGCGAGGTCGGGGGCGGCCTGCCACCAGCCGTACTCCGCGACGACGACGGCCGGGTGCAGGGAGGCGTCGAAGCGGGCCCGCATCCGGATGCTGCCGCGCGCCGTGGCCAGCTGCACCCACTGGCCCTCGGCGATGCCGCGGAGCTCCGCCGCCCGCGGGCTCATGTCGACGGCGGGTTCCGGGGAACGGCGGCGCAGGGAGGTGATCGAACGCTGCTGGCTGTGGACGAAGTAGCCGCTCTTCGCGCTGGTCAGGACGAGGGGGAAGGCGGTCGTGGTCGGAGCCGGCTCGACGTGGACGGGCAGCGGCGGGTAGCCGTGGGCGGCGAGGCGTCCCGAGTACAGCTCGACCCTGCGGGTGGGGGTGTCGAAGCCCCGTACGGTCCCGTCGGGCCTCTGGGCGGCGTAGGCGCGGTGGGTGACGGGCTGTTCGACGCGGATGCCGCCGGGGCTCTCGCGCAGGTCGTCGGTGGTCAGGCCGAGCGGCTGGAGCTGGTGGTTCCAGGCGGCTTCGATGTCGCCGTCGAAGAACAGCTCTCCCATGCCGAGGCGGCGGGCGAGGTCGAAGACGATCTCCTGGTCGGAGCGCGCCTCGCCCTGGGGCTCGACCATCCTCTGGCGGAGCTGGACGTGTTCCTGGGCCCGCCTGCTGATGTCGAAGCCGAAGCGCAGGGCCTCGTGCTCCCAGGCGCTGCTGACCGGCAGGACGATGTCCGCGGTGGCGCTGGTGGGCGTGTGGAACATGTCGAGGTGGACCTGGAACTCCAGCTGTTCGAGGGCCTCGGCGGTGAGGTCGGAGCCGGGCTGGGCCATGACCAGGTTCGACCCGAAGCCGATCAGGGCCCGGATCCGGTAGGGCCGGCCGGTCGTGATCGCGGTGCGCAGGTCGCCCGCGTTGATCCAGCCCCCGGCGGGCGGGCCGAGGGGGTGCTTGTCGATGCCGAGGGCCTTGGCCCGCTGCTCCGGGGCGAGCTGTCCGGGGTGGGTCGCCGGGTTGTACGGGGGCAGGGGGACCTCGGCGTTGCCGCCGGGCGTGTCGTAGGAGCCGGTGAGGGCGTACAGGGTGGAGAGGGCGCGGTCGATCTGGCTGGCGTTCGCGTGCTGTCCGACGCCGGTCCAGCCGTAGTAGGCGACGGTCTTCGCGCCGGCGATCAGGTCGGCGAGGGCGCGGACCTCGCGCTCGGGGATCCAGGTGGCGCGGGCGACCCGGTCGGCGGGCCACTGCGCGCACGCCTCGGCGTACAGCTGGAAGGCGGGGACGCAGGTGACGGGTCCGGCCGGGGTGTCCACCCGGTACGTGCCGCGGAGGGCGAAGCGTTCCGGCCGGTCCGCGGCACGGCTCGTGTCGTGGACGGCGGGGGCCTGCGCCTCCGCGTCCCAGACGGCGAACCCCTGCGCACCGGTTTCGAGGTCGGCGGCCGCCAGGAAGTCCCCGGTGTCGGAGCGGACCAGGAGCGGGGCGTTGGTCCAGGCGCGGACGAAGCCGTCGTCGTAGGCGCAGCGCTCGATGAGGAGGTTCGCCAGGCCGAGGGCGAGGGCGGCGTCGGCGCCGGGGCGCATGCGCAGCCAGGCGTCGGCCCGCAGGGCGCTGGTGGAGCGGCGGGGGTCGATCACGGCGAGTTTCGCGCCGGCGGCGGTGGCGGCTCCCAGGGCGGCGGACTGCGACAGCCACGTCTTGGCCGGGTTGAACCCCCACAGGACGACCAGGTCCGCGTGGGCGTAGTCCGGGGGCGGGAGGGGTGCGCCGAAGGTGAAGAGGTGGGCGCCGTCCTTGTGCCAGTTGCAGATCTCGGTGCTGTAGACGGTGTTCGGGGAACCGAAGGAGCGGACGAACCGCTCCAGCCACTCGATGGAGTCCGAGATGGCCGACGCGCTCGGGGAGGCGATGCCGAAGGCGACCGCCTCCGGTCCGCTCTCGGCTGCGATGGAGGCCATCCGGCCGGCGATCTCGGTCATGGCCTCGTCCCAGCCGATGGGCACCCAGCCGGGGTCGGGGTCCGTCTTCGGGCGGGTGCGGCGCAGGGGCGTCGTCAGGCGGCCGGCGGAGTGGGCGATCTCCGGCGCGGCCCGGCCCTTGGGGCACATCGCCGCCCCGGTGGGATGCGCGGGGTCGGGGCGGACGCCGGTCAGCCGGCCGTTCTCGACGGTGTACACCGCGCCGCACTTCGACTTGCACAGGGTGCAGAACCCCTGCTTCTCCTCGATCGCCACCACAACCTCCACCCAGCGGGTCCGGTGCCGCGCGAAGGCCCGGGGGCGGTGCGCGTCGTACGGGCGCTCGCCCTCCCGCTCGGGCGGGGCGCCCCGGCCCGTTCGCCGGAGGCTTCCGGGGGCGGGCCCGCTCTCCATGGGACACCCGGCCCGCGGTCCGCGGGCCCGCCGAAAGCCCTCGAACCCGATGCGAACGTCCCGAGGATCCGCCGCGGCGCCGGGAGGGCGGCCCCGGCGGTACTGCCGGGGCGCGGCGGGTTCCGTACCGGCGCCGGGTACCTATCCGCCCCGTACGTACGCTCCCGCGCGCGCGGCGGCGGTGGCGGCTGCCGCCGCGCGGTCGGCGGCGGCCTCGTCGAGCGGGAGGGCGGTGGTCAGGAGGCGGTAGTAGAGCGGGGCGGACGCAGCCCGGACCACCTCGTGCGGGTCGGTGCCCTCGGGGGCCTCGCCGCGGGCGACGGCGCCTTCGACGCACGGCGCCCATTCCTCGACGCGGACGGCGTAGAACCCGTGCAGCGCCTCCGCCGTCCCCGGGTCGCCGGCGGCGGCCGCGATCACGGCCTTGAACAGGGGGCCCTGCCGGGGGTCGGCCAGCGTGCGCTGCACCAGCCGGGCGTTGGCGGTCAGGTCGCCGAGCAGCGAGCCCGTCTCCGTGCGCGGTACGGACTGCAGGGCCATGTCCTGCAGCAGGTCGGTGACGAGCCCGGCGACGGTCCCCCAGCGGCGGTAGACCGTCGTCTTCCCGACCTCGGCGCGGCGCGCGATGTCGGCGAGGTCGAGGTGGGCGAACCCCTGCTCGGCGAGGACGTCTCCGGCGGCCCGGAGCACGGCCGCCCGGACCCGGGCCGTGCGCCCTCCGGGCCGTGCGGTGCCCGGTTCGGACTCGACTCCTTCGAACTCCATAACGGGACTCCAGTTCCTTTAAGCCTCGGACCTTGATACGCTGGCGCCATCTTAACGGAACCACAGCCCCGTTAGCCCGGGTGCTGTGCGAGAGGGGATGCGTCATGGAGTACAGGCGGCTGGGTGCGTCGGGTCTGCAGGTCCCGGCCCTGAGTTTCGGCGCGGGCACCTTCGGCGGACAGGGTCCGCTCTTCGGCGCCTGGGGCACCACGGGAGTACAGGAGGCGCGGCGCCTCGTGGACATCTGCATCGACGCCGGGATCACGATGTTCGACACCGCCGACGTCTACTCCGCCGGCGCGTCGGAGGAGGTGCTGGGCGCGGCGCTCAAGGGCCGCCGTGATCAGGTGCTCGTCTCCACCAAGGCCGGTCTGCCCCTCGGCGACGGACCCGGTGACGCGGGGTCCTCCCGGTCGCGCCTCATCTCGTCCGTCGACGACGCGCTCCGCCGGCTCGACACGGATCACATCGACCTCTTCCAGCTGCACGCCTTCGATGCCGGCACGCCCGTCGAGGAGGTCCTGTCCACCCTGGACGACCTCGTCAGGGCCGGAAAGATCCGCTACCTCGGGATCTCCAACTTCTCCGGATGGCAGGCGATGAAGTCCCTCGCGGCAGCCGACCTGCACGGCCGCCGGCGCTATGTCGCGCACCAGGTCCACTACTCCCTCGTCGGGCGCGACTACGAGTGGGAGCTGATGCCCCTGGGGCTCGACCAGGGGCTGGGCGCGATCGTCTGGAGCCCGCTCGGCTGGGGCCGGCTCACGGGCAGGATCCGCCGGGGCCGTCCGCTGCCCGCGGGCAGCAGGCTCCACGACACCGCGGACTTCGGCCCGCCGGTCGAGGACGAGTACCTCTACCGCGTGGTCGACGCCCTCGACGAGATCGCGCAGGAGACGGGCAGGGCGATCCCGCAGATCGCCCTGCGGTGGCTGCTGCAGCGGCCGACCGTGTCCTCCGTCATCATCGGCGCCCGCAACGAGGAGCAGCTCCGCCAGAACCTCGGCGCGGTGGGCTGGACGCTCACCCCCGAACAGATGGCGAGGCTCGACGCGGCCAGCAGCCGGACCGCCCCCTACCCGTACTTCCCGTACTACCGCCAGGAGGGCTTCGCCCGGCTCAACCCTCCGGCGGTCCCGACGATCGGTCGGTGACCGTCACCGCGTGCGAGCCTGCCGCCGGCGGGCAGCACGCCGGCGGATCGGTCCCACGGGCAGCGCCGACGGGCGGCGCACCCCGACGCGCTGCCGGGGTGCGCCGCCCTCGGGCGGGGCGCGTACCGCGGGAGGCGGTTCGCGCGGCGGTCGCGGGCTACACGGTGGCCGCGGGCTACGCGGGGTCGCGGTCGAAGACCGACCGGGACCAGAAGTAGCCGAGTGCGGAGAGGGCCAGGCACCAGGCGACCGCGAGCCACCCGTTGTGG
The DNA here is from genome assembly GCF_055587105.1 of Streptomyces sp. NPDC048461. Taxonomy (NCBI): domain Bacteria; kingdom Bacillati; phylum Actinomycetota; class Actinomycetes; order Kitasatosporales; family Streptomycetaceae; genus Streptomyces; species Streptomyces sp. NPDC048461. Next base: position 169,464 of record NZ_JBVJGW010000019.1, read on the forward strand.
CCGATCTCGGTGCCGAGGAGCAGGCCCCGGAGGGTTTCGATGGCGGGGGTGAAGGGCTGGTACTCGGCGACCGGCTGGAACCAGCCCGGCATCGCGTCGATCGGTACGAAGGCGCTGGAGATGAGCGGCAGGACGATCAGCGGCAGCGCGTTGTTGCTGGCCGCCTCGGCATTCGGGCTGACCATGCCCATCCCGACGGCGATCCAGGTGAGCGCGAAGGCGACGAGTGCCAGCAGCCCCAACGCCGCCAGCCACTCCAGGGGCGTGGCGTCCGTGGACCGGAAGCCGATGGCCACCGCGACGAGGCCGACGAGGACCACGCTCATGACCGACTGGAGCACGCTGCCGACGACGTGCCCGATGAGCACGGACCCGCGGTGGATCGCCATCGTGCGGAAGCGGGCGATGATCCCCTCGGTCATGTCGTTGGAGACGGACACCGCGGTCCCGACGACGGTGCCCCCGATGGTCATCAGCACGATGCCCGGAACGACGTACGCGATGTACCGGGAGCGGTCGGCTCCTCCCCCGCCGATTCCCGCGCTCATCACGTCGCCGAAGACGTAGACGAAGAGCAGCAGCAGGACGATCGGGGTGAGCAGGAGGTTCAGGGTGAGGGACGGATAGCGCCGCGCGTGCAGGAGGTTGCGGCGCAGCATCGTGGACGAATCGCGGACGGCGAGGGACAGGGAGCTCATCGGAGGTCCTCCTTGCACTGGTCGGTGGCGGCGGTGAGGGCGAAGAACACGTCGTCGAGGTCGGGGGTGTGGACGGTCAGCTCGTCGGCCTCGATGCCGGCGGAGTCCAGCCGGTCGAGGACGGCGCGCAGGGCGCGCTGGCTGCCGTCGCTGGGGATCTGCAGGGCCAGCGCCTCGTCGTCCCCGGTGACGTCGTCGAGGGCACGGGCGGCGGCGCGGTACGCGGCCGGGTCGGCGAAGCGGAGCCGTACGTGTCCGCCGGGGACCAGCCGCTTCAGTTCTTCCGCGGTGCCCTCGGCGGCGATCCTGCCGTCGTGGAGGACGGCGATGCGGTCGGCGAGCTCGTCCGCCTCCTCCAGGTACTGGGTGGTGAGGAAGACGGTGACGCCGCCGGTGACCAGCTCGCGGATGATCTGCCACATGGTGTGGCGGGAGCGCGGGTCGAGGCCGGTGGTCGGCTCGTCGAGGAAGATGATGCGCGGGTCGCCGACCAGGGTCATCGCGATGTCCAGGCGGCGCTTCATGCCGCCGGAGTAGGTGGAGGCCGGCTTCTTCGCCGCCTCGACCAGGTCGAACCGCTCCAGCAACTCGGCGGCGGTGCGCCTGCCCTCGCTCTTCGACAGATGGTGCAGGTCGGCCATCAGGAGCATGTTCTCCTCGCCGGTGATCAGGCCGTCGACGGCGGAGAACTGACCGGTCACGCCGATGGCGCCGCGCACCGCCTGCGCATCGGCGGCGACGTCGTGGCCGGCGACCCGGGCCTGTCCGCCGTCGGCGGAGACGAGCGTGGACAGGATCTTCACGACGGTGGTCTTGCCCGCGCCGTTCGGCCCGAGCAGCGCGAACACGGACCCCGTCGGGATCTGCAGGTCGATGCCGTCGAGCACGGTCTTGTCGCCGTACGACTTGCGCAGTCCGACGGCGGATACGGCCGCGGGCGAGGACGCGTCGCCGGCATTCCTGGGAGTGGGCATGGGCATGGGCATGACAGACGAAGGCACGGAGCCCTCCGTTCGGAGGTGGAAGGGACTGCGGGGCACGAGCGGGGTACGGACGGGGCCGGGCGAGTACGGACGGGCCGGGTGATCAGACCCGGGCGCGGCGGACGTCGATGTTGCCGTAGCGGGTCCGGGCACGGACCTCGACGGTGTCGTCGGTCTGCTCCGGGCTGTCGGAGGCGGTGAGCGTGTTGCGCACCTGCCCGTGGGCGGAGGTGACGTCGAGCCAGGCGGCTGTGCCCTCGCGGATCCCCACCTCGATGGCCCCGTACGAGGTCTCCAACTGGACGGTGCCGCGCGCGACTTCGGCGACGCGCAGGGTGCCGTGGGCGGTGGTGGCGGCGACCGATCCTTCGGCGCGGGTGATGTCGATGTCCCCGTTGGCTCCGCTCACCCGCAGGTCGCCGGTCGCGGCGCCGACGGTCGTGGTGCCGTGCGAGTTCTTCAGGACGGCGGAACCGTCGACGTAGCCGATGCGCAGGCTGCCGGAGCTGGTGCCGATCTCGGCCGCGCCCTCGATCCGGTCGACCGTGATCGAGCCGTGGGAGGCGGTCAGGTGGAGCGGCCCGGTCGTGTCGAGGCGCACGTCACCGGACGAGGTCTTCACGCGGACCTCGCCGAGCCGGCCCTCACCGAGCACCTGGGCCCAGGCGCCGGTCATGTCGACGCGGGAGCCCGTCGGCAGTTCGACGGTCACGTCGACGGTGCCGGTGCGTCCGAGGAAGTAGCGCTGCTTGGGCGTCCTGACGGTCAGGACGCCGTTGGCGTACGTGACGTCGGTCTGGTCGGCCGACCGCACGTCCTGGTCCCGCTTCGGGTCGCGGGGCCGTACCTCGACGACCGTGTCGAGGCGGTCGCCCGCGGAGAACCGGATGGAGCCGGCGTCCACGTGGGCGATGGCAGAAATCGGTTCGGGAGTGTCGAAAGAAGGCATGGCTGTACCGTCCTCGTGAGTCCTCGGGGTTTCCCCGCCGGCGGGACGCGGTCGGGGTGAAGTGGATCGGGCGGGCGGGCCAGGGGGTGTCGTCGAAGTCGTTTCGTACGCCCGGAGGGCGGGCCGTGCGGTGTCCGGTGCGTGCGCTCGCAAGGCGGAGGGTCGCCCGTGT